>JBEKRJ010000112.1:0-9736 GCA_049518835.1 Solirubrobacteraceae bacterium | reverse complement strand
CCGGCGCTCGAGCTCTTTGAGATCTTCACGGAACTGGTGGCGGGTCTCGTACATCGCTCTAACCGTACCTGCCCGGGGTAGCCGATCTGGGGCCGCTCAATCCGCAAAATGGGTTCATCGACGACGTAGGGGCTGCAGCGACATGGTCGCGGCCAGAAGGGGGCGCCCAGCCCGCCGCTTCTTGCGCGAGCGAGAGTGCGGCGGTGCCGAGCCGGAGGCTCTGGCGGCGTCTAACAGTGATTAGTAGACGCTACTTTGCGGCTCCTGACACGGACCCGAGCACGGCCGCGGGCGCAATCAGCTCACGTGCCCGCTCCTCATAGAACGACACCGGCTGCAAGCCGATCCGCTCGACTGGGCGATCGGGTGCGGCATGCTCGAGCGCGTGCTTGAGCTGCGGCCACGAGCCGTAGCCGTGCTCGATCGCCACGACAAGCTGCGCGTCGCCAAGCTGGAAGCGCTCGTGCGCGCGTTCGCCGAGCGCCTCGTGCGCACGCTGGAGCGTTTCGGGCTCGCCACCGCGGAAGCCGCGCAGCAGCTGCTTGGCGTCCTTGCGGTAATGCTCGAGTTCCATGACGTCCTCCTCCGCCTGCGCCCGGCGTCCGCTTCCTCGGGCTGGGAAAGAGAGCGTCAGCTCGATGTGATTGGGTGCTGCGGGGGACGAGGTGGGAGCTTCCCTTCCCGCGGACCGGTTGCGCCCTCGCGCGCGCGACAATCTTATCCAAGCGAGCGAGCATCCCGGCCCAGCAGTCAGCTCATTTCCTGTCAGCCGCGCGCGCACAACCCCCGGCGTCCATGTCGCCCCGCCAATGCAGGTCACCGCCGCCCGCCTGTGGGCTGGCCTCGCAATTCGCCAGCAGCAGGGGAAGCGAACCGCCGCGCCGTTACTACTGGGACCTCTGGCGCCCCGACCTCGGCGCCCTCCTCATCCGGCGCCTGGCGAGCCCGGTGATCGACGGCGGCACGGGCAAGCCGGAGCGACCGCCACCACGGCGAGTGGACAGCACGCTGGTCGGGAGCATTCCGGCCAAAGGGAGAAGGAGAACTTCCACTAATCGAAAACCGTCATTTCTGCTCCGTTGCTAAGCCAACCCCGGATGGTCCCACCGCACCGCAGCCCGTAACCCGGAATCGACGAGCTGGCTGACAGCCGCGCGGGGACGACACCGCTCGCGGCCGCGACGCTGCAGCGCAAGATCGCTTGGCTGCGTTCGTTCTACCGTCACCTGCACCGCAGCGGAATGATCGAGCGTGACCCGCGCAGTCGACCCCTAGCAAGTCGAGCCGCGGGGAGGCGCGGAGCGGAGAGGGACTCGATGGCGCCAGGTCTGTGCATTCGACGTGCCGGCATCAGTTCGGCGAGCACGTCGACTCCGGCGCGAGCAGCGAGGCGCCCTCCAACGCCGACCCGTCTTTGACCGATTTGACCGATTTGACGTTTACGGACTTTCCGACTACGCTCAGGGCATCGCCTTGGAGACCCTCGAACGCGAGGTCGCGCAGCTTCCAGAACCGCAGCGAACAGAGGCTGAGGAAGCGATCACCGCCGTCGGCTCAGCGCTGATGCGCGACCGCTCCGCGCTGAAGGACGCTGCCCGGCTCGTGCATCAACTCGCCGACGAGGAACCGTCGACGCGAGCGGGCCAGGAGGCTCGCAACCTCCGCCGCGTGTTCGTCCTGTGGCGTCGCGCGGCCGAGGAGTCGCTGACCGCGGAGGACGTCGGCGTCAGCCGACAACAGCTCAAACATCTGCGCGACGCCCACAAGCTCCTCGGCCTACAGCTACCACTACGCCGCGGATTCGTCTACCCGGCATGGCAGTTCGATCCCGGCAGCGGGGAACCGTTCGCCGGCATCCCGCGGATCCTGGCCGCAGCGCAGGAGGCCACGCTGACGACCCTCGGACTGCACCTGCTGATGGTCTCCACAGCCGCCGAAAACGGGAGCACCCCCGCCGACTGCCTTGCCGCCGGCAACCAGGATTACGTCGTCCAACTCGTCAGCACCGCCAACGCACACGGATCTTGACAGCCGACGCTGCCGAGGTCGACCGGCTCCCCACGCCACCCCGCAACCTTCCAGCGCCAGGCCTCGAGCTCGACATCGTCGAGAGCCTCGTCGTCTTCCGCCTGCATGGGAGGCGAACCCGCTCAGGCCCAGGCGCCACCCGCGCGGCAGGTACCGCTTCGATGCCCCCCGAAAACGGCGCCGAGTATCCCGTCACCTACGCCAACCGCGCCATTCACGGCGCCCTCGCCGAGGTCTATGGAGACACCCAACTCATCAGCGCACGCGAACGCAACCGCCGACTCGGCACGATCACCGCGACTCGCCCAATCGCGCTGATCGCGCTCGACGACCCCACGGTTCAGAAGACCCTCGGCCTGGACGGCCGGATCGCGATGTCCAAGCAGTACTTCACGACGACGATGTGGAGCCGTGCTCTGCATCGCTGGTTCCCCGCCGCCGACGGCATCCGCTACGCATCCCGACACGCAGGCGCAGCGTTCCCAAGATACCGAGCGCCGGCGGCGGGGTGTAGCCGCGTCGCGTCTCCGCGCGTCTAGGGCGATTCCATGCCGGTCAGATCAGAGACTCACGCCGTAGCCTTCTGATCTGAGCGCCGTGCCCCAAAGCCAGTCAGTGAATCCGAGTTCCGAGACCTCCTCGAGCAGCGGCGGCGGTAGCACCCGCTGGCTCAGCGGCTTGCCTCGGGATATCGGCCGGGTCATGGAATGTCGTGGTCGGCGCTACGACGCGGTTGCGGCCCAGTCGTACGGCGTCTGCGAGGGCGTGTTCTGCGTGTTGGCGCACGTCGTGCAGCATGTCGGTTCGGTCAGGGTCGAGGATCGCGAGGCCTACGCTGATCGTGATTACACCGAGGCGATTTCGGGGATCGGGAATGGCCAGTTCCTGCACGCTGGCGATTAGTCGCCGGGCCGCCACGTGCGCCGTGGCCAGGGTCTGTTCGGGCAGCACGTGCAAGAACTCCGCCACGCCATAGCGGTACACGGTATCTCCGCTGCGCGCCCGCAGTCTCAGTGTGGAGGCGATCGCGTGTAACGCTGTGTCGGATTCGTGTGGACGATGGGTCGCGCGGTAGGCTGCGAAGTGGTCGACATGCACCAGCGCTAAGCAGTAGCGGTGCTGATAGCGCGTTACGCGCGCGTCTAAGAGTTCGAGCGCGTTGTCGAGCGTGCGCTGGTTGCGAAGCCTGGTGAGCCCGTCTGGCGAGGCGCTCATTAGTGGCTTTGGCAGCTGCTTTGCGGCCAGCTGGCGGTGGAGCGATGTGACTCTGGCGGCCCTGATCAGACAGACCTGGAGATCGTTGCGGCTAATCGGTTGGCTCAGATAGTCATCCGCTCCGGCGGTGACCGTTTCGACGAGCTCCGAGCTACTCTCGTCGGCTGGCACGATCACAAAATACGTGTATTGGTCTCGTGGATCGGCGCGAATCAGGTCATGCAGTTGGCGTCCGGCGAGCCTCGGGAACATCCACTCGCTGATGACGACGTCAGGAGAGTCGGATTGGAAGGCGGCGTATGCCTGGGCGGCGTCGGGTACCGATCGGCAGTCGTGACCGAGGTCTCGCGACGCCGTTTCGATCGCCAGTCGCTGGCTAGGATCTGCGACCGCGACCAGGATCCTCATTGCGTTCGGGTGCGCCGTAGCCAGCCCGGCCGGCGTCTGTGCGGTGTCCGAGATCTCCTGCGTGGACTCGCACATCCGCGCGTGCCTGCCGTGCGCGTCGGCGATGGCGCTCACGAAGCGCGGCGAGCTGCGCTGCAGCTCGGCGGCGAACGTGTTGGCGTCGCAGCGGTCGGTTGCGGCGGCGGGGTTCTGGCAGCGTTTATGCGAGCAGGACTTCACGGAATGGTTGTTGTTCATATGCCTGCACCATCCTTGGTGTGCATTGGCGGCTGGGCTATGTTGCGTGAGGCGAGACCCCTGGTTTGCGTCACGGCTCGTGCGGGGTTTGTCTCTTTCAGACTGATTGTCGTTTTCTGTTTCCGCACCCGGGCTGCGCTGCAAGCCCCTGGGTCTTTAGAGAGCTGTGCCGCAAGCCTTGATGCGGGCGTGGCGTTGGCTGTTGGCTCGTAGGCTCGCGTTCTGCCCCGTGGCTCACGGGAGGCGAAACTGGGCGAGCTGCCCCGCCAGCTTCTGTGTGGCGTCCGAGAACTGCTGCGTGGAGGCGGACAGCCGCTGGTTGGCCCGACGGGCATCGCCTACGAACGCTTGGGTACGCTCGTGTTCGCGACGTAGTGTTGCCGCAAACGCGTTGGCGGCGTGGCGGTGCATGACGCCGCTCGTCTTTTCGCTGCGGTCAATCGTTGTGATACTCATCAGGAACCGTCTTTCGGTTGTGGTTAAGGGAGGTGTTTCCGGGGGAAGTAGGTCTATTCGAACGGTCTGCCAAGCGCGGGGCGGGAGGTGGTTGGCGATCATGCTGATCTGAAATCACGCGCTGGCGATCTCTAGGAGGAAGCACACCGGGCTTGAGTTAGCGTCTTTGACTAGCGTGCCGTTGACTAGCACGTCGAGAGACGCGCCAGAGGCGTCGATGTCGCGCTGGCGAAAGCTCAGCCGCTGCACCTTGCCCGCGAGCGCGAGATCCAGCATCACGATCGTGAGGTCGACGTCCCGGGGATCGGTGAGCTCGCTCATCAGCCGCCCGATCACGTCCCCGCGCTGGTAGTCCAACAGTCGGCAGAACGCCGTGTTGACATCGTGGATACGTCCGTTTGGGGTGAGCAGACAGGCCGGCGTGTCGGTCGTTTGGGAGCGCTTTTGGAACCGGCGCTGCTGCTCGACGAGCGGCTTGGTGGCTGGGTGGTCGCTGCTCATGCGAATAGCATCGGCGTCGTCGGCTCGCGTCCAGATCCTCCGGGTCGGCGGTCTTTGGGCCGGGGATGTCCTGCGATCGGACTCCTCCAGTCGTCGCCCTTCGTGGTCCTCGCGGCCGCGCGAGACCGTCACAATCCATCTTGGTATGGCCGCTTCACCCACCGATCGGCGAACGAGCGTCGTCGTCGTCGATGATCATCCAATGTACCGGTCGGGTGTGATCGATGCGATCAAGCGCCGTCCCGAGCTCGCCGTGGTGGGGGAGGCAGCAGACGGACGCGAGGCGCTGGAGCTGATCCGTGAGCTCACGCCCGACGTCGCGCTCGTCGATCTACAGCTCCCGGGGCTGGACGGCAGGGAGATCGCCAACGCCCTGAGCCGCGACCAGCTCCCCACCCGCATAGTCATCCTGTCGGCGCACTTCGACAGTCAGACGGTGTACGCGACGCTTGGGGCGGGAGCGTCGGGCTATCTATCCAAGGACGCCTCCGGGCGGGAAATCTGCGAAGCCGTGCAGGCGGTGGCACGCGGCGAGACTGTTCTCGGTCGCGACATTCAAGCGGCGGTCGCGGCCGAGATCCGACGGCGCGAGCCGCGCGCCTCCACGGTGCTGAGCGATCGCGAGCACGAGGTGCTGCAACTGACCGCTGACGGGCTGTCGGCGGGTCAGATCGGCGGACGGCTGCATCTGAGCCCGACGACCGTCAAGACCCACCTCCAACGCGTCTATGAGAAGCTCGGCGTCTCCGACCGCGCGGCGGCGGTGGCCGAAGCGATGCGACGGAAGCTGCTCGAGTGAATGTCCTCAGCGGATCGGCGCCAACGGCTCCAGCGGGAATCTGAGCTCGACGCTCGCGCCGTGCCCGCGGATGCTGGTGATCGAGATCCGGCCGCCCACTGTCTGCGCCCGCTCACGCATCTCCAGCAGTCCGATGTGCCCGGGCGCCGACGCCGTCGTTGGCTCAAACCCCACACCGTCGTCGCTGATACGCGCCACGAGTTCGCCGTCGCGCTCGGAAAGCTCCACCTCAACGGACGTTGCGAACGCGTGACGCCTGACGTTGCTCAGCGCCTCTGCGACGACTCGAAAGACGATGCTTCGAAGCTCGACGGGCGGTTCGTGAGCGAGATCGCTCTCGAGCCTTGTCGTGAGGTTGCTCTCCAGCTCGAATCGCGCCAGCAGCTCGCTGATCGCCGTACGTAGCCCGGTCTGTTCAAGGCTCGGCGGCCACAGCTCGAACAGCAAGTTACGCAGGCGCCGCTGGGCAGCAGCCAAGGCCGTGTCGAACTCATCGACGGCGGCGTGCTGCTTAGCCTCACGCAAGCTGTCGTCCAGCTGCTCGAGCCTGAGTCGCGCCGCGGCCAGGACCTGTAGCGTGTCCCCGTGGATGTCGGCGGCGATCCGCTGCCGCTCAGTCTCCTGCGCGCGGATCAACTCGCCGAGCACGCGGCGGCGCTGCTCGGCCAGACGCTTTGCGTCAAGCTCCGCGCGCTTGCGTTCGCTGACATCGATCGCGACGGTCCCAACACCGATCACCTCGCGGTGTACGCGGACTGGATAGAAGCTCAACATCCAGTGGCGCGGCTCCCCAGGCCGCGCTGGCGACTCGACATCGAACTCGCGATCCACGATCGACTCTCCGCGATCCAGAACGCGCCGGTAGACCGGCTCCAGCTCAGACCACAGTTCGGGCATGAGCTCCCAAAGCCGCCGACCAATCAGCTGCTTCACCGGGATGCCACGCAACCTCGCGCCAGCCTCGTTGATGTAGACAAGCCGGAAATCACGATCAACGAACGCAAGCGCCACCGGCACAGTCGAGAACATCGTTTCGAGCACGTTGAACCCCCGCTGGTACTCGTCAATGTCCGTGATCACGCCGACCCACCAGACGATTCGCTCTTCAACGTCGCGGACCGGTTTCGCTCGCGCCGTCACCCAGCGGTATGCGCCGTCGCTGCGGCGCGACCGAAACTGGCTCTCCAGCGGCTCTCCATCGCCGATCGCACGTCCGACGGACTGCGCGACGTCGGCTCGGTCGTCGGGGTGAACCGTCGCTAACTGATCCGCGACGGTCGCCTCCGTGGCCAAGGCACCGAACTTCCCCGCCCGCGCATTGCTCCACTCGACGCGACCCTCGGGACTCATCATCCAAACGAGCGCTGGAAGCTCCCACGCGAAACGCTGGAAGCCCTTCAGATCACGGGAGAACTCTTCGAACCGGTCGACCGCTGCCGTATCCAAGCCGGCGCTGGCAGCGTCCGTGCGTAAGCTCGGGGGAGCGAGGTCCTCGTCAGCGATCACAACCGGATCGGGACCGAACAGCGCAACCGCCGCAGGACCAACCCGCGACACCAGCACGTCGAACTGCAAGGTCGTCACCGATACGCCAAGACTTGCCGAAAGCGCAGCACGCAGGCGCGCGAACAGATCCCTAGCCCGGAGCAGATGCTCGCGAGTGTCGAAATACCAGACCCCAATCGCGCGTCCCTCCTCCCGCCGCACACCCATCGTCCCGAACACAAAGCCGGGCTGAGCCCTGAAATAGTCGCCGTACACGTTCTTGCTGTCCTCAACGAACTGAGCGACGATCTCCGGCCGGATCGGCGCTTCGACCAGGAGACAGATCATGCAACCAACCTACATCGCCCGCGCGGCGGACGGTCGCGAGATGCCGACCACGCAGGCAGAGCGGCCTAAGCCGGGCCGCGCCATGAATGCCCGTCCTAACCAACCGCCCCGCGGCGGGGCGTGGCTCGTCTGATCGCGCTGTTCGTGGCTCATCAATCCGCCTCTCGGAAACCTGTCAAGTTCGATCCAGACGCCAGGTGAGCGAATGTCGTTAGCAACCCCCTCGTCGTTGTCGGGCTTGTTGTCCACGCGGCGATGCGCAGCGCGAGCGGACACGGGCCGCCTTGCGCACGAACCGCTCGGGGTTGGCGGCGCAGGCGACGTCGAGGACGAGCTCTCGCTCGGCGCGCCAGCTGGCCGGAGATCAATCAACCGAGATCGTGATCGACCAGCCGCGCGCGCCCGCCGAACGCGTCGATCAGCCGTCGGCCCCGATCCCCGGACGCGCGCAAGCGCGAGATCGAGACACATCAAGCTACCGGGGTTCCTGTAGCGCGACCCGGTTGGGACCGGTCTGCTTGGCTTCAAACAGCGCCTGCTGGGCGGCCAGCGACGTGGCTCGGACACTGCTAGAGAAGAGTGTGACGCCGACGCTGACCGTCACCGGCGGGTTCGTGAGCTCCCGTTCGACCCCATTGCGAAGCAGTTCGGCCAGCGCAACCGCCAGCGAACTCGAAGCATCCGCCTGCAGGACCGCGAACTCGTCGCCGCCGACCCGGGCGACGAAATCGGCCGGACTCACGCGCTCGGTGATCGAACGCGCGACAGCACGCAGCGCGACGTCTCCGGCCGCGAAACCGTAGCGGTCGTTGATCGCTCTAAAGCAGTCCACGTCGAGGATCAACACCGCGAACTGGGTCTCACCGTCCTCCACGACCCGATGCAAGCGGTCCTCGTAGGCACGACGGTTCCACACGCCAGTCAGTGGATCATGGTCGGCCATCTGCTCGAGCTCGAAGGCGCGGCCAGTGGCGTCCGCTGCCGCGAGCGCCGGCGCGGAGAACGCACCCGCGATCGCCCCGATCTCCGCCCCGCGCCCACGTTTCCCACGCGCGCTCACCGCATCGCGCGGGAGGAGATCCTCGGGAACGAGCGGCCCTGCCGGAGGCCGCTCCAACACAGCCTCCACGACCGCGACAACACCCTCGCTGTGCTCGACCTGCACGACCCGCAACCCACGCTCGATCATCGCTGCCATCGCCGAGCCGCCAACCAGCACCGCAGGGCGCCCGTCCATCACCTGCAGATCAGCGAGCAGCGAGATCACCGACGCAACGTTCAGCACCATCGTCACGCTCAACCCAAGAACCGCAGGTCGATGCGTCTCGCAAGCAGACAGCAGCGCGTCATTGGGGACATCAGCCCCCAAATAGAGAACGTCAAAGCCGGCGCCCTCCAGCACGTCGGCGACCATCCGCAACCCGAGCACATGATGCTCGCCCTGCACCGCGGCCAGAATCACCCGCTCCCGCGAACGCGGCGGCGCGCTCACAAGCCGTGGGAACAAGCGCGCGAGCACCGCGTAGCTGATCGCCGTCGCGAGATGCTCATCGGCCACATTGATCTCCGCCAGCTGCCACCGATCCCCAATCCCATCCATCCCCGGTTCGATCACCCACGACTGAACCGCCGCAGGCTGCATCCCATCCCCCAGCGCCTCATCAACGACCGCATCCGCAGCTACCGCACTCCCACCCCGCAACGCGTCCAGATACCTCGCGACCCACCGAGCAACGCGCTCATCGCTCAAGCCAGGACGCATCCGTGAGCGCAGTCCTCAGCAGCTCGAGGCCGCGCGCCAATCGCATCCAGCGGGAACTGCCGGTGCTCCAACAATGCCCGCGAGCCACGCAAGCTCATGCTCGACCCTTATCCCGTAGGTGAGCTGATGACAGCCCGGCTGAGCATGCGCTGGTTATCGCGCTGCCGGGCCGTAGCCTGCGCGCGGTGGACGAACGTTCGAGGCGCGGACCCCTTGAGCTTGTTATCACGTTTGTGTAGCTTTGGCACGGTGAAGCTAGGCGGCGAGTTTCGCGGCATGAAGTGTGGCTTGGCGACCAAGCTTCGGGGGCGTACGTTTTGGCGAGCATCGGCGCCGAGCAGCGCCGATGCTTCCCACATGACGGCGCTGGGGGCAGTCGCGTCCATTCCGCGTTTGCTGCAGCAGGAGCTCGAGGCAGGTTATCGAGAGCGGCGGTTGCGTCCGTCGTGCTTGGCCTTGTAGAGGGCAGCGTCGGCGGCCGCATAGAACTCCGACGC
>JBEKRJ010000111.1:0-9781 GCA_049518835.1 Solirubrobacteraceae bacterium | reverse complement strand
GGCCTTGCCGAGGATGTACACGCCGCGCAGCCCCTCGCCGCTGTCGACCGCGACCTCGCGCAGGATGTTGTACGCCGCCATCCCGAGCGGGTAGTCGATGTTGACGATCACCGCGTCGCTGGTCCCGAGCGCGTCGAGGTCGACCTCTCCGAGCCGCGGGTCAAGGTCGCCGCGCGCCAGCGCCGCGAGTGGGATCACCTGCGCCGGCACGCGCAGCGCGGTGCGGCTCTTGAGGTGGGTGACGCCGGCCGCCTGCTCGGCCACGCGACGCTCGAGCCGGCCCGCCGAGCCGCGCGAATTCCACCACGGCCGCGCGACGAAGTACAGGAAGTTCTCCCACGAGCCCTCGCTGGCGCCGGCGCGAAACAGTGCCAGCTCCTCGCGCAGGATGTCGCCGGGCGCCAGCGTCTCGACGAACGCCACCAGCTCGCGCTCGCGCCGGCGCGCGATCCCGGTCGCGATGTTGACGAGGCTGTGCGAGTTTGAGCTGACGAAGTACAGCGGCCGATCGGACAGCCCCTCGTGCGCGAGGTGGTCCTGCACCGGCGCCCACCAGCGGCGCGTCAGGCGCGCGTAGCCGACGTTGCTGCCGCCCAGCATCCGCACGCGCAGCGACAGCTTGCGCGACGCGACCAGCGCGAGCCGCTGCTCGAACAGCGCGCCCCACTGCTCGATCAGCCGCACCCAGTCATCGCGCTGCCCGCCCAGTGTCGCGGCCACCTGCTCGGGCGCGAGATCCTGTTCGCCGGGCCAGCCGGCGGCGCGCGCCTTGGTCCGGATCTTGTTCCACTCGATCTGCAGTGCGACCAGCGTCGGCACGAGGTCGTCGACGTCGGAGCTGGACGCGAGCAGCACCGCGAGCGTGCCCTCGCCGTCGTCGAACCAACGCCGCCGGCGCGCCTGCGCCTCGCTCTCGCGCCAGTGCTCGAGGTCGACGCCGTAGGCGGCGAACGCCTCGGCGGTCTGACCCATCAGCACCAGGTGCGCGCCCAGGATCGCCTCCGGCAGCCGGCGGATGCAGTAGATGAACGCCCCCAGGTCGAGCTCCTCGGAGCCGGCGAGCGGGTGCAGGCTCGAGCCGGTGGCGCGGTGCGAGGACTCGAGCACCCGCAACTGCGTCTCGCCGCTGGAGCGCAGCAGCGTCGTGTAGGTCCGCTGGTAGAGCCGCACCTCGTCGCTGGAGCGGCCCAGATCTTCCAGCGGCGCGGCCAGTGCGAGGCGCGAGACCGACACGGGACTACTGTGGCACAGCGCTGATCAGATTGGGATTCCCCACAGCGGGAACCAGCGCTCGGTCTCGGGCTCGATCGGCAGCTCCGCGCCGAGCTGCGCCTTGAGCCGGTACTCGGCCTCGCTGTCGCGGCGCTGATCGCCGCCGGCGGGGACGAACGGGTAGAAGAAGCCGCGCTTGTAGTTGTAGATCCAGTACTGCGGGCGCTTGCGCGAGTCCTGGAACGAGAACACCGCACACAGCACGCGCTCGCCGTAGCCGCCGCCCTCGAGCGCGCTGCTGACGGCGTTGATGCCGACCACGAGATCGTCGAACTCGCCGCCGCGCAGCACCAGCCAGCGGTAGCCGTAGCTGTCGTCGGAGCTGGTCACCTTGGTGCCACTGTCGCCCGCGGTCGCGCGCACGACCTCCTCCATGTCGCGCACGATCGCCTCGAAGTCCGCCGTCGGCAGCGGCTGGAAGACGATCGCGGCGACGCCTCGCGACGTGATCGACAACGCCGTGTCAAACGTCACGTACGCCGTGCTCATCGCAAACAGCCGGTCGGGCGCCGGCCCGGCGACCTTGCGCCTGCCGGTCAGGATGTCGAGGAAGCCCACTTACCTGGTGCCCTGCAGCTGCTCCTCCAACCGCTCGAGCCGCGCGATCCGCGCCTCCAGCGGGGGATGGGTGGAGAACACCGAGCTGAGCGTCTGCTTGACCTTCGGCGGGACGATGTAGAACGCGGCCAACTCTCCGGAGGCGGCGCGCAGATCCTGCTTCGGGGTCAGCTGCATCCCGCCCTCGATCTTGCGCAGCGCCGAGATCAGCGCCGCCGGACGGCCCGTGATCAGCGCCGAGCCGCGGTCGGCGGCGAACTCCCGGTAGCGCGAGAGCGCCTGCAGTAGCAGCCACGAGACCACGTACACGACCGCCGACACGAGCAGCACGAGGATGAACGCGTTGCCCTGGTTGTTGTTGTTGCTGCGCCGGCCGCCGCCAAAGCCGCCGCCGAAGAGGAAGCCGAACTGGACGATGAACGCGGCGATCGAGGCGAAGAAGCTCGCGAGCGTCATCACCATCACGTCGCGGTTGGCGATGTGCGTGAGCTCGTGGCCGAGCACGCCCTCGAGCTCCGGCGAATAGCCGAGCAGGTCGACGATCCCGGTCGTCACGCACACGGTCGCGGTCTTCGGGCTGCGCCCGACCGCGAACGCGTTGGGCATCCGCGTCTGGGCGACCGCGACGCGGGGCTTGGGGATGTCGGCCACGATGCAGAGACGCTCGATCATCGCGTGCAGCTGCGGGGCTTGCTCGGGGCTGACCTCGCGCGCGCCCATCGAGTACAGCGCGATCTTGTCGGAGGTGAACAGCTGTACGCCGAACAACAGCGCCGCGATCAGCGCGATCGTGACCGCGCCCGCGCCGGCGGCGAACAGCACCCCGATCAGCACCGCGTACACGAGGCCGAGCAGGAACAACGTCACGACCATCCGGACCTGCAGCCCGGGGTCGCGACCAAAAGATTTCGAACGAGCCATGACACCATTATGGTGGCAGACGGGGTGCAAAGCGCGTGAAGGATTTGCGAAGAGGGCTAAAGCGTCGCGGCGATGAACCGCAGGCTGAGCGCTTGCAGCTCGGGGTCGTGCTGGATCGAGCGGTGATCGCCGCCGGGGACGACGACCAGCCGGCTGGCGCCGGCCCGCATCTGCGTCGCGAGCTCGCGCGAGTGCGCGACCGGGACCTGCTCGTCGCCCTCGGCGTGCAGCAGCAGCAGCGGCACGTCGAGCGACTGCACGATCGCGCCCAGGTCGACGCCGGCCAGCAGCGCGTCGAACGCCGGCCGCTGCACGCCGAAGCTCAGCGTTCCGTCGGCGATCCCGCGCCGCAGGCCCGCCGGGCTCGCCGGGCAGATCGCGACCACCGCTCGCGCGCGGCAGGCGGCCGCGGCCGCGAGCGCCAGGCAGCCGCCCATGCTCGACCCCCGCAGCGCGACCGGCGACTGCTCGTCGCCGAGGGCGTGGCGCAGCCGCGCGGCGATCGTCGCGATGTCCTCGATCGCCCTGCCGTCCAGCTGCCCGATGCTGGCACCATGGCCGCGCTGGTCGAAGACGATCGCGGCCAAGCCAGCAGCTTCCGCGCTCTGCGCGTAGTCGTGATGATTCTCCTTGCGCGACCCCGCGCCGTGCAGCACGACCACGCCGGCGTGCGGCCGCCCGCTCGGCAGCCACAGCGTGTAGGAGAGCCCGTCGCAGGTGCCGGCCTGCGTGGGCTCGGGCTCGGGCGCGGAGGTCACGGGCGCGATCATGCCAGCCGGGGCGATCGGCTTGGCCGCGATCGGTCCCGGGTGGCGCGGCGATGGTGCCACCGTCAAGCCGCCCGACCCGCCGCCACCTGACATGATCGCGCCCGATGCAGGGCCTCGAGACTGGGCTGTCGCACGTCTATCCGCTCGGTACGCGCGTCAACGACGCCGGCCGGCTGGAGATCGGCGGCTGCGACGCGGTCGTGCTCGCGCGGGAGTTCGGGACGCCCGCGTACGTCGTCGCTGAGGACGACCTGCGCGCGCGGGCGCGGTCGTTCGTGGATGCGCTCGCGGCGCGCCACGGCGACTACGACGTGCTGTTCGCGTCCAAGGCGTTCCCGTGCACCGCCGTCTACCGCGTGCTCGCGCAGGAGGGGCTCGCGTGCGACGTCGCCTCCGGCGGCGAGCTGGCGCTGGCGTTGCGCGGCGGCTTTGATCCGGCGCGGATCTACTTCCACGGCAACGCCAAGTCCGAGCGCGAGCTGCAGCAGGCGCTCGACGCAGGCGTCGGCCACATCGTGCTCGACTCGCTGCACGAGGTCGATCGGCTCGAGCGGCTCGCGGCCGCGCTGGGGCGCCGCCAGGAGGTCCTGATCCGGGTCACGCCCGGCGTCGCCGGCGACACCCACCACGCGATCTCGACCGGCCAGGAGGACTCCAAGTTCGGCTTCTCGGTCGCCGAGGCGCCGGCGGCGATCGAGCGCCTGGCGCGGGCTTCGCACCTGCGACTGGTTGGCCTGCACTTCCACATCGGCTCGCAGCTGTTCGAGCTCGAGCCGTTCCGGGCGGCGGTGGCGGCGATCGCGACGCTCGGGGAGTTCCCCGTCTACAACCTCGGCGGCGGGCTCGGCGTCGCATACCTGCAGTCGCAGCGGCCGCCGGCGGTCGCGGAGTACGTCGAGGCGATCGTCGGCGCGCTGCACGAGCTGCTCGGGGCCGACCGGCGGTTGCTGCTCGAGCCGGGTCGCGCGCTGGTCGCCAACTCGACCGTCACCCTGTACACGGTGCAGACGGTGAAGGTGAACGTATCGACTTGGGTGGCCGTCGACGGCGGCATGTCCGACAACCTGCGGCCGATGCTGTACGGCGCCGTGTACGAGGCGGTGGTCGCCGATCGGGTCCTGGCTGCGCCGACGCACCGCTGCCACATCGCCGGCAAGCACTGCGAGTCGGGCGACGTGATCGTCCGCGACGCGTCGCTGCCCGAGCCGGTGCCGGGCGACGTGATCGCGACGCCGGTCACCGGCGCGTACGGCTACTCGCTGGCCAACAACTACAACGGCGTGCCGAGGCCGCCGGTGATCTTCTGCCGCGACGGCGACGCGCGCGTGGTCGTGCGCCGCGAGACCTACGACGATCTGGCCGGCCGTGACGTCCACTAAGCGCGAGTTCCGGGTCGGGCTGCTCGGCCACGGGACGGTGGGAGGGGCGTTTGCGGTGCAGCTCGGTCAGCAGGCGGCGCGGATCGAGGTGCTGACCGGGCTGGCGCCGGTGCTGTCCGGGGTGCTGACTCGTTCGCGGGGGACGTTTGCGGAGATCCTTGCCGGCTCGGACCTGATCGTCGAGCTGATCGGGGGAATCGAGCCGGCGCGCGGGTATGTGCTGGAGGCGATGAACTCCGGCCGTCACGTCGTCACCGCCAACAAGCAGCTGCTGTCCCAGCACGGCGAGGAGCTGTGGGACGTCGCTCGCGCGCGGGGCGTGCAGCTGCGCTTCGAAGGCGCCGTCGCCGGCGTCGTGCCGGTGATCCGAGTGCTGGCCGAGTCGCTCGCAGGCGCGCGGATCGACCGCGTGCACGGCATTGTCAACGGCACGACGAACTTCATCCTGACCGAGATGGCGCGCACCGGCGCGGCGTTCGCGGACGTGTTGGTGGAAGCGCAGCGGCTCGGGTATGCGGAGGCCGATCCGGCCGAGGACGTCGACGGCCGCGACGCGGCGGCGAAGATGGCGATCCTCGCGCGGCTGGCGTTCGACACGCCGGTGTCGTTGCACCAGGTGCGCTACGAGGGGATCGAGCAGATCAAGCCCGACGACCTCGAGTACGCGCGCGAGCTGGGGCTCGGGCTGAAGCTGATCGGGACCGCGGAGCGGATCGGCGACGGGCTGTCGGTACGCGTGCACCCGGCGTTCCTGTATCCGGGCCACCCCCTCGCGTCGATCAGCGGGCCGTTCAACGCGGTCACGGTCGAGTCCGAGACGATCACCGAGATCACGATGTCGGGCCCCGGCGCCGGCGGGCCGCAGACGGCCAGCGCCGTACTCGGCGACGTGATCAGCGCGATGATCCCGCCCGCCTCGACGCCGCCGACTTCGGACGTGCTGGCGCTGGTGGCGGACGTCGTGTCCGCGTTCTACCTGCACATGGAAGTCGACGACCAGCCCGGAGTGCTGGCGGCGGTGGCCGCCGTGCTCGGGCGCGAGGGGGTGTCGGTCAAGTCCGTCGTGCAGAAGGGTCTGGGCGCGCAGGCGCGGCTGGTGATGGTCGTCCATCCGGTGCTCGAGTCGCGCTTCTTTGCCGCGATGTCGCAGATCGCGGCGCTCTCGGTGCTGCGCACGCCGCCGCGGGCGATCAGGGTGATCGAGGAAGAGTTCGGGTAGGGGCCCTGGATGAAGGCGGTTCAGATCGCATCGCTCGACGGCCCGGCGGGCGCGCTGCGGGTTGTCGAGATCCCGCCGCCGGCGGCGGCTGCTGCTCCCTCGGAGGGCATGGTCGTCGTCGACGTGCGCGCGGCGGGAGTGTCGTTCCCGGAGTTGCTGCAGACGCGGGGCCTGTATCAGGTCAAGCCCGAGCTGCCGTTCGTCCCTGGCTCCGAGGTCGCCGGCGTCGTGCGCTCGGCGCCGGCGGGTGCCCCGGTGGCCGCGGGGGACCGCGTGGCGGCGTTCTGCATGCTCGGCGGGTGGGCCGAGGTCGCGGTCGCGCCGGCGCACTTCTGCTTCGCGCTGCCCGACGCGCTGTCGTTTGCGCAGGGCGCGGCGCTGGTGCTCAACTACCACACCGCGTACTTCGCCTTGAAGCTGCGCGGGCGCGTGCAGGCGGGAGAGTGGGTGCTCGTGCACGGAGCCGCGGGCGGTGTCGGGACCGCGGCGCTGCAGGTGGCGCGAGGGCTCGGGGCGCGGACGATCGCCGTGGTCTCGGGCCAGGCGAAGGCCTCGGTGGCGCGCGCCGCCTGCGCCGATCACGTGTTGCTGTCGGATTCCGGCTGGAAGGACCGGGCGCGGGAGCTGTCCGGTGGCGGGGTGGACGTCGTGCTCGATCCGGTCGGCGGCGATCGCTTCACCGACAGCCTGCGCGCGCTGCGCGAGGGCGGGCGGCTGGTCGTGGTCGGATTTGCCGGCGGGGCGATCCCGGAGGTACGCGTCAACCGGCTGCTGCTGTCCAATCTCGAGGTCGTCGGCGCCGGCTGGGGGGCGTACGTGCTGCCCAAGCCCGAGGTGACGCGCTCGATCGGCGCCGCGCTCGAAGACCTGATCGCCCGGGGCTTCGTGGCGCCGGTGGTGGGCGCCGCGCTGCCGTTGGAGCGCGCGGCCGACGCCCTCGCACTCCTCGACGCCCGCGAGGCGGTCGGCAAGGTGGTACTCGAGCTCTAGCGGCGGGCGGCGGGCGGCGGGCGGCGGGTGTGCCTGGCGGGCGCGGGCGGCGGGCGTGCCTGGCGGGCGCGGGCGGCTCAGGTGCTTGGCCGGCGCCGGCGCCGGCTCGCGTGCCAGTCACGACGCCAACGCGCATTTCGAGGCTGGAACAACGTTACAGCCGTTCATCCGGCTCTCTTGGGTGTCGCGTAGTGGCCGTCTGCGGGACACAACGTGACGTGCCCGGCGCGGCTCTGCCCGCGCGTCACGTTTGGCGACGGCGCCTGCTCGGGCCCTGGGCCCGCTCGGCATCCAGCCTCGCCGGAACGGGCCCCGCCCGAGTCATCCGGCTGCCTGGCGCGACCGCCCAGCCACTCGCCAAATCCCCGCAACTGATTCCTCCGCAGGCCCTAAATTAGTAGCCAGAGCCAGGCTGTTCAGGCCTGCGGGCGGGCGAGGGCGCTTAGCGCTTCGTCGATGTCGGCCCGCGTGACGTCGAGGTGCGTGACGGCGCGGACGCGGTGGGCGTCGAGTGCCTGGAGCTCGACCCGGTCGGCGAGCCGCTGGACGAGGCCCCGCGCGTCGCCGACCTCGAAGATCACGATGTTGGTCTGCACGCTGGCGGGGTCGATCGTGACGCCCGGCACGGACGCGAGCCCCTCGGCGAGCACGCGGGCGTGCTCGTGGTCCTCGGCGAGGCGCTCGACATGGTGCTCGAGCGCGTACAGGCAGCCGGCGGCGAGGATCCCCGACTGGCGCATCGCGCCGCCGAGCATCTGCTTGAAGCGCCACGCCTCGGCGATCAGCTCCGCCGATCCGGCGAGCACGGCGCCGACCGGGGCGCCGAGGCCCTTGGTGAAGTCAAGCCAGGCGGTGTCGAAGCCGCGCGCGTAATCGCCGGGGCCAACGCCGGCGGCGACGACCGCGTTCATCAGCCGCGCGCCGTCGAGGTGGGTGCGCAGGCCGTGGCGGCGGGCGACGGCGATCACGTCGTCGATCGTCTGCCGGGGCCAGATTGTGCCGCCGCCGTAGTTGCTGGTCTGCTCGACGCAGACCAGCCGCGAGCGCGGCGTGTAGCGGTTGCCGGCCGGGCGCAGCGCCGCCTCGAGCTCGTCTGCCGTGAACACGCCGCGGGCGCCGTCGAGCGTGCGGATCATCGCCCCGGACAGGCGCGCCGGGCCGCCGGCCTCGGAGTTGACCGGGTGCGCGGTGTGGTCCAACAGCACCTCGTCGCCGCCGGGGCGCACGTGCAGGAGGATCGCGATCTCGTTGCACATCGTGCCGCTGGGCAGGAACAGGGCCGCCTCGTGCTCGAGCAGCTCGGCGACCCGCTGCTGCAGCGCGGTCGTGGTCCGGTCCAGGCCGCGCTGCTCGTCGCCCACCTCCGCCGCGGCGATCGCGGCGCGCATCCCGGCGCTGGGCCGGGTCTGGGTGTCGCTATAGAGGTTGATCGGGGTGGTCAAGCTGGCCCTTGTTCGGCGATCCAGCGGGCGACCGCCTCGACGAAGCGTTGCGCGATCAGGGCTGGGGCCTCGACGCCGGGCGGGTTGTCGAGCCAGTCGTCGTCGGCCGCGTCGCGCAGCTCCAGCAGCCGTCGCAGCGCGCTTCCCTGGACGGGATCGAATCCACCTTGTCCGACCACGCGGCGGTCAAACCCCGCCACCACGCCGGCGCGTCGTGAGCCGGGCTCGCCGACGGCGTGCAGCGCAGCCTGCGCCGCATACGCCGCCGCGTGATACGCGCGCGAAGCCGCCTGCTCGTGGAAATCCGCGTCGGCAAGCAGGTGCGCGGCGTCGATCTCGGTGGCGGCGCGGTCGATCAGCGCATCGATCCGGGTGCTCACGAGACGCTGACCCCTTCCAGCCGGGCGCTGACCAGCAACGGCGCGTCGGCGTGAGCCCAGTCCTTGCGCGAGACTGGCAGCTCGGTGACGACGGCGTCGTTTGCAAGCGAGTGGCGCCAGATCACCTCGTTCATGCGGTCGATCTCCAGCCGCCGCGACGCCAACTCGTCGAGCACCACGAGCAGGTCGATGTCCGAGTCGGGGCCCGCGTCGCCGCGGGCGTGCGAGCCGAACAGGATCACGTCGTGCAGCCGCTCGCCGTACAGCTCGCGCAGGTCGCGGCCGACCTCGCCGGCGATCCCGCGGGCGTCGGGTGGCTGGCGCGGTTGCCCGAGCTCCGGGATCGGGCGCGCCCCGAGCGCACGCTGCTTTTGCTCGTCGTCGATCAGCTCCTCGTCGCGCAGCCATTCGATCGCGCGGTGCTCCATCCGCGCGTCGTGGAAGCGGAACCACGCCTCGCGCAGGTCGGGGAACTCGAACAGCGTGTCCTTGAAACGGCGAAACGCGCCGCGGCCGCTGATCGCGCGGTCCAGCAGGTCGCGGGCGCGTGGATCGGCGACCTGCTCGACGAACTCCTCGAGGTCTTCGTAAGCCTCGCCCGAGTCGAGCGGGTGGACGTACAGCAGCCCGCGCTCCTCAGGGTCATCCTCGGAGTCCAGAAATCGATCCACGAGCTCCACCTCGCCGGTGGCGGGATCAAACCACGAGGCATGCATATCCGAGTGATCCTCCAGGGCGATGCAGATGTCCGATAGACAGGCATCGAGATCGAGCATTCATCATCTCCTTTCATCCGCCCGACTCGGTGCGATGCACGATAGCCGCCGCGGCGGCGGCGCCTTGTGCTTCG
>JBEKRJ010000110.1:0-9804 GCA_049518835.1 Solirubrobacteraceae bacterium | reverse complement strand
TCGCGTGGCGCGCCACCTATGAGCGGGGCTCACGGCCGCGCTCCACCGATCGGCTGTCGGTATGGTCGGTGCGGGCGCTGGTGCCGCTCGCGGGGCTGACGATCTTTGCCGGAACCGCCGCGACCGGCGCCGGCCCGCATTCGGGCGGCGTCGTCGGCCAGCATGTGCACCGCCTGCATTTCAAGGGCGCCGACACGCTGCAGTGGCTCGTGCACCGGCACGCGACGATCGCTGCCCTGTTCGGGGTCGCGGTGATCGGCGTCTGGCTGCTGCGCCGCCGGCGCGGCGCCTCGCAGGAGGCGCTCGAGCCGCTGACCGTGCTCGGCGTGCTCGTTGCGGCTCAGGGGTTGGTCGGGAGCGTCCAGTACGAGCTCAAGCTGCCGGGAGACATGGTCTGGGTCCACGTCGTGCTGGCGACGCTGGCGTGGCTGGCGGTGCTGTGGGCGGTCGCGATCGAGGGGCGGCTGGTCCCGCGCAGGGCCGCGGTCCCGGTGGCCGAGCCGAGTGCTGAGGCGCGAGAATTGCAGCCGGCCGGCCGCCTCGCCTGAAGGTAGTCAGGCGGCTGCGCCAGGGCCGGCGCCTCCTCGCCAACGAGAGCCCGACCGGGCGCCGCGGCGTTGGTCGTGCTGAAGCCCAGCCAGGCGCGCGTGAGCGCGCCCTATCAAGACAGGTTCACCCTTACGGCGGGTTCGTCGCCGCCGTCAGATCCGCGATCTCCTGGAGGTCCAGCGGGCGACCCGCGGCGCGCTTCATTGCGATTGGGTCGTCGAGCCCGCTGACCCGAATTTCCACTCCCCCGAGGTGTCCGACGATCGAGCGCGCCCGGAGCTGCTCGAACCGTGCAGCCCCGGCGGGTTTGCCGACCACGTCGAGCCTGCCCGCCGGCGAGCCGGCGTGCAACGTCGCGTCGAGCCCGATCATCGCCACGTCGGCGGGCTCGATCGCCTCGTTCCGCGCGTTGGCCGCGAGCTTGACCGCTCCGAGCTCGGCGAGCGTCTGCTCCAGGAGGGCAAGATTGTCGTTACCCGGCTCCAGGACGATGTCGATGTCTCGCGTCACCGCACCCGATCCGTGGGCAACCGCTGCCAGTCCTCCGATCACGACCGATGTCGACGCGCTTCGTCGTCAAAGCGGCCAGGATCGAGGCCGGGTCGGGGGCACTCACGGCGGCGGCGCCAGCAGCATCCATGCCAGTGCCTCCTCAAGCCGCTCATCCGTCGTCTGCCTATCGCGCAGCCGCGCGCGCGATCGGGTCGTGGTCGGCATCGCTTGGCGAGGGCTCGGAGTCGAGGACGAGCTGCTCGCCCATCACGAGCAGCAGTCGGCGCAACATCCCCACGCCGGGATCCGCCTGACCGCGCTCGATTGCCGACACCCACGCCTGCGTCGTGCCGGCGCGCAACGCGAGCGATCGCTGCGAAAGCCCATGCCGGCGCCGGGCATCCCGAATGAGCTCTCCTGCCGTCCTGATACAGGATAAAATAATTAAGATATCAACCGACTAGCGATCGCCTGGTGCTGGTAGCCGTCCGCGCCCTCGCTACGATCGTCCCCGCTGACGCTCGAACGCCTCCTACTCGATGTCGCGCTCGGGCCCGGGCCCGACGCGTATGAGGTCTGCCGGACACAGCGGGGACGGCGCAACGTGGTGCCGATCATCATGCTCACGGCGCTCGACTTCCAGGCCGACGCCGTCCTGGGCCTGGAGGCGGGTGCGCCCATACGGCGTCACCCTGATCTGCTAGCACGAGAACGTGAGGCGGGCCGGCTTGCCGTCCATCGTCACCTCGCGCGATCGAGCATGATCCGATCGACCACCAGCACTTCGTCGCCCATCGCCCGCGTGCCGGCGCGCCGCAGCACCGCCCGGATCTGGCTGCGCAGCTCCGCCAGCCCGAACGGCTTAGTCACGTAGTCGTCGGCGTGGTCGAGGGTGACCGGGAGGGCGTGGACGCCGGCGCCAAGGAGGGTGGGCGCTAGGTCGTGTGGCGGCGCGAGGGGGTCCGCGACGCGGGCTACCGGGAGCTCCTGAGCGACGCGCAGGTCGAACGACTCGCGCGCACGGTGCAGGTTCCGTGGGACGCTGCCGGAGCTCAGACGCGAGTGGAACCAAGCCAACCACGAGCAGGCGTCGTGGTGGGCGGAGAACTCGAAGGAGTCCTACAGCTCTGGGCTTGACGCGCTCGCGCGCGCGCTCAAGAGCTTCTCGGACTCCAAGAGCGGCCGGCGGCGGGGTGCGCGCGTCGGGTTTCCCCGGTTCAAGCGCGCGGGCGCGGCCGGGTCTCGTACCGGTTCACCACCGGCGCGCTCGGCGTCTCGGGCCGCACCCGGATAAGGCTCTCGAGGATTGGGCATGTTCGCACGCATGAACCCGCTACCACGCTCGCGGGCGAGCTCGCTGCCGGGCGAGCGCGCGTGCTCTCGGCGACGGTCTCACAGCAGGCGGGACAGTGGTACTGCTCGCTGACCGTTGAGGTGCAGCGCGACGACCAGCCCGCCTTGTGCCCGGATGCGATCGTTGGCGTGGATGTCGGAATCCGGCGCTTGGCGGTCCTCTCGACCCGCCCGGATGATCCCGTCGAGAACCCGCGGGCGCTACGGCGCGCCCAAGGCAGGCTGCGGCGCTATCAGCGCAAGCTCGATCGTCAGCGCCGCGCGAACAATCCCGGCTGCTACCGGCCGGACGGGACCGCGATCAACGCCCGCCGGCCGTCCCGTTGCGCTACTCGCCAGCGGGCGACCGAGCGCAACCTCGCCCGCGCTCACGCCCGCGCGCGCAACGTGCGCCGGACGCGATCCACAAACTCACCACCCGGCTCGCCGCCACGTACGGCACGGTCGTCGTCGAGAAGCTCAACGCCAAGGGCCTGTGCCGCGCCGGGAACCGTGGGCTACGCCGCGCGATCCATGACGCCAGCTTGGCGGAGATCCGCCGGCAGCTCACCTACTCGACTACTAGACCTAGACAGCGTGGCGGTCAGGGCTCCTGATCCAAGCGCCGACCTTCTATCCCTCGTCGAAACTCTGCTCAGGCTGCGCGACAGCGAAAGCCAAGCTGTCCCTATCTTGAGCGGACATGCCGCTGCGAGCACTGCGGACTTCAGATCGATCGTGACCTCAACGCCGCGCTGAACCTCGCAGCACTCGCTCAACGTGTCGCCGGGAGTGGACCGGAGACCCAAAACGCGCAGACGCGCCCACCCAACCGTGGGTGTACCGAGAACCCGCGTAAGACCCGGCCGGCCCGGGCAACGGGTCGGCCGCGAAGCCCGCACCGCCAACCAGCGGATCAGACGGGCACCGCCCCCGAGCAATCGGAGGCAGCGTAAAACGTAAAACAAAGTAAACAAACACTGATGTTTCACTTTCACGCAACGGGCCGAAACCGGCGGATGCGGTGAACGACGAGCGGAACCCCCTCCAAGAAGAGGCACCCGCCGGGAGAACAAAGAAACAGGGGGGCGATCGAAATCAAGAGCGCGTAGTCGACACCGGTGCCGACCCGCGCACCCGCCCCAGCGATGAGCCCCGAAGGGATCCCTCGAGAGAGCGCAAACGGAGAATCGGGCCGGTGCGTGTCGCGCTCCTCCCCGGTCAGCGGCGACCAGTCCGAGATCCGCGTCAAGCGAGTCGTCACTGAACCCGGGCTGCGTTCTGACTGCGCTAGATGGTTCAACTCGAGCGCGTAGCGACGCCTCACGCCGACAGCCCGCTCCCAGCCATTCGCGACGTCGGTTTGGTCGCTGGCGGGGTCAAGTGACAGGGCTGGAACGACGGATCGCCAGTGCTCGGTCATCTCGGCGTCACCGCGCGTGTCCCACCGGTCTCGCTCCATGGGCCGAGAGTACCCTTGACCATCGCCTCCGGGGCCGGTCAGCGGGGTCTGTAAACGTCGCCGCGATGCTCGATGCGGA
Source organism: Solirubrobacteraceae bacterium (assembly GCA_049518835.1). Classification (GTDB taxonomy): domain Bacteria; phylum Actinomycetota; class Thermoleophilia; order Solirubrobacterales; family Solirubrobacteraceae; genus Palsa-465. The sequence goes on along the minus strand of JBEKRJ010000110.1, from coordinate 5,890 downwards.
GCACGATGACCTCGCGCGCGTCGTCGCGCACTCGGTAAAGGATCCGATAGGTCCCGCGCCGCGCGGACCAGACGCCGGCCAGCTCGCGACGGAGCGGCTTGCCGACCCGGCGTTCCTCGTGGATCAGCGTCGTTGTCAAGAACTCGACGACGGCTGCCGCAACGGGCTCTGACAGCTGTTCCGCGATCGCTCTCGCGGCTGGCGGGGTGACGACGAGCTCGTACTCGCCGGCTGCGGTCACGACCGCAGAGCACGCACCGCGTCAACGCCGCGGATGACATCACCGCGCGCGTAGGCGAAATCGGCTTCGCGGATGTCCGCTAGGGCCTGCGGATCGCTGAGCACCGACAAGGTCTCCTCGAGCTCCGCGAAATCGGCAGCGCTCAGCAGCACTGCCACCTCGCGACCGTTTCGAGTGATGACAACGCGATCATGCTCGCGCTCGACGCGATCGACGATCTCTGAGAGATGATCTCGAACTGAGCGGAGCGGCTGGCTAGTCACGCCACAATTGTGGCGCACGTCTGTCCTGTCGTCAATCAGATTCGCGCTCCACGCTGATCCGGGGAAGCCGATTTGACCCGGCGAGGCAACAACCAGCTTAGGATGGCCGATAGGCAAACCGGTCGTCTCGGCGACGGCGGTCGGCAGCGCCTCGGTTGCCATCAGCGGTCGGAGAGCTTGGTTAGATCGGGTAGGCCGGGATTGCGGCTCGACCGGCCACCGCACATCGGCATCCCACGCGGCAGGGTTTAGAACTGCTCGGTGATCTCTCAGCGTCTATCTGTCCGGGTCAGCGTTCATGCTGCTGACGATGAAGCTTTCGGAGCAGGAGCGGGCGATCCCATACGAATGGGTTGAGCGGCATGCGTCAGCTAGTGTAGCGCCGCTCGCAACACGGCTGTAGCGGCTCACGCTACATTTGTGGGTCGACGGGGCGCTACAGAACCGGTCGCGGGGCGATCGCCGGCGGCGGGGCGTCGGTGCGTCGCCAAATGACCCTAGTGAATACCATGGCCAGACCCGTCTGCGACTTATGCGCCAGCGTCTCGCCGTCACTCCCGTCCAGTATCGCCGTGTCGCGTACGCCACGCTGATCGCGTTGACGGTGATCGTTTTCACTGGCGCTGCGGTGCGCCTCACGAGCTCGGGCCTCGGCTGTCCGGATTGGCCGCGTTGCTATGGCAGGGCGCTGCCGCGGCTGAGCACGCATGCGCTGATCGAGTTCGGCAACCGTGCGATCTCGGGGATCGTCGGCGTGTTGGCGGTGATCGCGGCGGTGCTCGGGTCACGCGCCGGCCCTACCGGCGTGACCTGGCGCTGCTCGGGTTGACGTTGCCGGTGGGTGTCCTCGCGCAGGCGGTGCTTGGCGGCTTCACGGTGCGTGAGCATCTCGCGCCGGGGTTCGTGATGGCGCATTTCAGTCTGTCGTTGATCAATGATCATTCTGATCGGCGCTGTCGCGCTGGCGTGGCGCGCCACCTACGAGCCGGGGTCGCGGCCGCGGTCGACTGACCGGCGGTCGGTGTGGTCGGTGCGGGCGCTGGTGCTGCTCGCTGCGCTGACGATCTTCGCCGGGACCGCCGCGACGGGTGCGGGCCCGCATTCGGGTGGCGTCGTGGGCCAGCATGTGCATCGGCTGCATTTCAAGGGCGCCGACACGCTGCAGTGGCTGGTGCACCGCCACGCGACGATCGCGGCGCTGTTCGGGGTCGCGGTGATCGGCGTGTGGCTGCTGCGCCGCCGGCGCGGCGCGTCGCAGGAGGCGCTCGAGCCGCTGACCGTGCTCGGCGTGCTCGTCGCCGCGCAGGGCCTGGTCGGGAGCGTCCAGTATGAGCTCAAGCTGCCCGGCGACATGGTCTGGGTCCATGTGGTGTTGGCGACGCTGGCGTGGCTGGCGGTGCTGTGGGCGGTCGCGATCGAGGGGCGGCTGGTCCCGCGCAGGGCCGCGGTGCCGGCAGCGGACCGCTCCACTGCGGTGCGCGAGTTCGTGCCCGCCGGCCGAGCGTAGTAGTACAACCGAGGCTGGCCTGTGCGGCTGCGAGGACGTCGGGAGCGGATGGTCGCCGGAGAGCGTGCAGAGGCGTCGCAGCTCAGCAGCCGACGGCATCGCGTAGTGCGCGGCAGGCCTGTGTCATGCGCGCGGATGAGAGCGTCGCGATCCGGCGGCGAAACGCAGCTCGCGAGATCGTGTGCAAGTTGTCGAAGTTCACCACGCAGTCGGTCGGCAGGTGGTCACGCGAAGCGGTGAGCTCGAGCTCGGAGACCAGGTCGCGTTTGGTGCGGGTTAGCGCGGCGACCACGACCGATCCGATCCGTTCGGCCACCGGGTCGCGTGTGAGCACGAGCACGGGCCGGTCCCCGCCGGGGGTCGCGGCGAACCAGATCTCACCCCGCTTCATCGGCCCAGTCCGTCCAGTCTTCGGCCGGTCCCCAGTCAGTAATCGCTGCGAGTGAGAGCTCCGCGTCGGTGAACGGCGACCGCTCCAACCGCTCCGCGTCGAGCTCACTGCGGAGAGCCACGAGATGCCGGTGAAGAGCTTCTCTGAGCAGCTCTGAACGGTCGACTCCGAGCGCGTCTGCGACCCGCTGGGCTTCGGCTGCTTCGTCGTCCGCGACTCGGAAACTGAGCATCGTCATACGGACAAAGTATCGCGTATGACGGCGGCCGCCGGCGGTGTCGGCCCGTTTTCGTCGGCCAAGTGTCGGCCCCGCCGTCGGCCCTCGTGCGCCCGACCGGCCACCGATGCGGTGGACCTGCTGCGGCCCAAACCAGGCGCGCGTGAGCGCGCCCCCTCAACCCCCGCACCGGTCGCCGGGCGTTGCTTTCGCTCGGCGAAGGACTTGGCCGCCACTCGATGTCGCCGTCCCGAGCCCTCGGCTACGATCGTGCGCAGATGACGCTCGAACGCCCGCCCGCGCCACATCCCTCGATGCGCAGCTCGGACGCCTCGTTGAGCATCCTCGTCGTCGATGACGAGTCGGATCTGCGCGAGATGTTGACGCGGTCGTTCAGCCGCGAGGGCCATCGCGTCGAGGCGGTGGCCGACGGCCGTGCGGCGATCGACCGCGTTACCACCGACCGGTTCGAGATCGTCCTGGTCGACGTCGCGCTCGGACCCGGGCCCGACGGCTGTGAGGTCTGCCGGACGCTGCGGGGACGGCGCAACGTGGTGCCGATCATCATGCTCACCGCGCTTGGCTCCGAGGCCGACGCGGTCCTGGGCCTCGAGGCGCGTGCCGGTGACTATGTGACCAAGCCGTTCGGGCTGGCGGAGCTGCGCAGCGGGATCCGGGCGGTGCTGCGGCACGCGGGCGATGGGCGACGAGGTGCTCGCGGTCGGTCCGATCATGCTCGACCGCGCACAGCGCGAGGTGACGATCGACGGCACGCCGGTCCGCCTCATGGTCTCGGGCTACCAGATTAGGGTGATGCCGTATGGTCGCAGTGCCGCGTCGCGCGACACGATTGCGGCTCGTTCGATCGACGCTTGGGCGACGAGCATGCGGTCGAATGGGTCGGCCCTCGCACAGTGAGCGATCCTGCAGCGCGAACCGTCGGCGGATCTCGGTGCTCGAAACCCGCTGTTCCGCGAGCGCTGCGAGGACAGGTGATTCCGTGATCGCCTTGGGCTTCCGATCGCATTGATACCGATGCGTCCAGGTTCCAGCAGCTCGCGGCCAATTGAGGCGCGAGCAGCTGGCATGCGGCCCAGGGTGCTAACGACCGGTCGGCCGCTCGCTCGATAGCGGACTCGCGCAACGCGTACCCTCGGCATCGTCGGACGGCGCAGTCGACTGCGGCGGTATGCGGGCCCGCCGAGATCGCACCCCAGCACCTACGCTTGCGCGATGCACCGACTTCCCACGCGCCTCAATGGTCCAGCCCTCGTCGTGCCCGCCGTGCACGGCGACGAGCGCGGCTTCTTCCTGGAGACGTACCGGCGCAAAGTGTTCGCCGAGCTCGGTATCGGTGCCGAGTTCGTTCAGGACAACCACTCCCGCTCTCGTCGGGGGGTCGTCCGTGGCATGCACTTCCAGCCGGGGATGGGCAAGCTCGTGCGTTGCGTGCGTGGCGCGATCTTCGATGTTGTCGTCGACGTTCGCCGCGGCTCGCCGACGTTCGGGCAGTGGGAGAGCGCCGAGCTCGACGACCAGACCCACCGCCAGTTGTACTGTCCGAACGGGTTCGCGCACGGCTTCTGCGTCCTCAGCGAGGTCGCGGACGTGACGTACGGCTGTACGACGTACTACGAACCGGCCGGGGAGGGCGGGTTTCGCTATGACGACCCGGCTGTGGGCATCCAATGGCCGGCCGGGATCGATCTGACGCCTTCAGCTCGTGACGCGGCCGCGCCGCTGCTATCGGAGATCGCCGATTCCCTTCCGTTTCGGTACGCCGCATAGCGCCGGACCGCGCTCTCCGGAGCGGAGAGACGTGTGTCCCGACCGTGTGAGGGCGCCGTCGTGCTCGTGGCAGTCGAGGGTGATCGGAGGCTCTCGGCTCGGGATCGTCGGTTTGCGTGCTACCACATCAGGGTGATGCCGTATGGGCGCAGTGCGACGTCAGGCGACACTATTGCGGCTTGCTCGATCGACGCTTGGGCGATGAGCATGCGGTCAAACGGGTCTTGGTGGTGCCATGGGAGTTGCTCGACGTGAGCGGCGTGGTCGAGGGTGACCGGGAGCGCTTGGACGCCGGCGGCCAAGCAGGGTGGGCGCTAGGTCGGGTGGCGCCCGTAGCTTGCCGAGGGAGCGCTTGATCGAGATTTCCCAGACGACGGCTGCGCTGAGCAGGACCTGGTTTGTGCCGTCGGTTAGGACGCGCTCCGCCTGGGGGCTGAACCGGTCGTCTTCTGATGTCTGATAGCCACCAGAGGGCGGCGTGCGTGTCGAGCAGCAGCCTCAACGAGCGTCGAACGCGTCGGCGATGTCGTCGGGCAGCTGGTCGAAGTCCTCGGCGATGTGCACGCGCCCGCGCCAGGCGCCGCGGACGGAGCTCAGCGGGGCGGTCTTGGGGCTCGGAACGAGACGTAAGGCCGGGTTTGCCGTTGCGTGCAATCACGATCTCCTCGCCGGCCTCGGCGCGCTCGACGAGTTGTGAGAGCTTGGTCTTTGCTTCGTGCATGCCCACCTGTGCCATCCGAGGGGATCGTAGCATGCTTAGCTAATTTAGCTAAAGGGATCCCCGACCTGCTCGAAGCCGCATACCGGTGGGCCGGGACCACTCTCCTGATGAGCCTCGCTGATCAGCGCGGGGTCGATCCAAGGGTTAGTTCTGGGGGCCTTCGGCCGTACGCGGATCGGTGAAATACCGGAAGATGGTAAAGCAGTTACGACGGGGTATTCCCATCAGTAACCTTCCAACTGCGCCGTGCCAGCGTCGCACTCGATCAGGCTTGGGCGGGATCGTGCTCGATGTTCGTAAGGCGTCCTAGCTTAGCTAGACTAGCTAGCTAAGCTATCGGATTCGGGGACCCAGGACGATGTTCTCAAGTTCGAACGGACGCTGTGCCAGAACTGCGACAACTGCCGGAGCCAACCGTTCGATGCGGCGTACGAGCATTCGCAGAACACCTCCGAGCGAACGAGCGTCAAATCATCTCCGAGCGGGTTGCGCTACCCAGCATCTGGGTCAACTGGCGTGATGAGTTGGACGATCTATTGCGGAACTTCGTCAAGCACATCGCGTGCCAGCTCGACGATGCGGAGGGTCGAGGTTCCGACGGACTTGGTGTCCTTCCACGGTCTCTTTGGCTCGGCTGGGAGATCAGGGCTGACGTCGTGCTGACCTTTGAACGGCACCATCTGCCGCCCGAAGCGTTGTGGATCGGGGTCTACGCTCCCACTCCGAACGACAATCGGGCGGACCCGGGGCGGTGGACAGTCA
>JBEKRJ010000109.1:0-9827 GCA_049518835.1 Solirubrobacteraceae bacterium | reverse complement strand
GGAGAGCTCTGAGACCGCGTCCGGCTCACGGGAGAATCGAAAACCGCCCTCCTGGCTCGCGGCGGACATAGCCGCCCAGCTCGAGCGCCGCCAGTGCCGCGAGCGCGTCCGCGGGTGCGAATCCGGCTCGGGACAGCGCCGCGGAAGTGTCGTGGCCCTCGGCGATCGCGTCCAGCAGCGGCGCCAACGCGGGCGCCGGCCGCGGACGGAGCGCGTCGGGCGCGTCCCGGACGCCTGCGCCGAACAGCGCATCGAGCACGTCCTGGGGGCCGCGCACGACGGTTGCGCCGCCCGCGAGCAGCCCGTTGGGCCCCGCTGACAGCGGTGACGTGACCCGGCCGGGCACCGCTCCGATAGGACGTCCGAGCCCGCGCGCGAACCGGGCCGTCAGCAGTGCGCCGGAGCGGTCGCCGGCCTCGACGACGATCGTGATCGCGCTCAGCGCGGCGATGATCCGGTTGCGTGCCGGAAACGTCCATCGGTGCACGTCGGACCCGGGCGGAAGCTCGGACACCGCCGCCCCGCCCGCGCGGATCTTGGCGTGCAGCGCGCGTTTGGCGGGTGGATACGTGCGCTCGGCTCCCGCTGGGAGCACCGCCACCGTGCGGCCGTCGACCGCAAGCGCGCCGGCGTGGGCCGCCGCGTCGACTCCCAGCGCCATGCCGCTGACAACGGTCACGCCCGCGCCGGCGAGGCCACGCCCGAGCGAGCGGGCGACCTCCAACCCATACGGCGTGGCGCGCCGGGCGCCGACGATTGCGACCGGATCTTCAGCGACGGAGGCGAGGAAGCGCTGCAGGCCGCCTGCCACATGGAGCACCGCCGGCGGGCTGCAAAGCGCTCGCAACCGCCGCGGATACGACGGATCGCAACGACAGACGAGCTCGAGCCCGGCGGCTGCCGCACGGGCCCGCAGCTCGCGCGGGTCAAGTGCGGTCAGCTGGGCCCGTAGCTCGTCGCGCCGGCGGCCGGCCACCGCTGCGATCAGGCTCGGGTCATCGAGCGCGAGTACCTGCGAGATCCTGGCGCGAACGCGCTCGAGGTGGGCTGCCAGGCGCGCGAGCAGCCACGAGCGCACCAGGCAGGCTTCGCACGCGCGATCCTCGAGGGCGGTGGCGGTCACGCCGCCAGCGCCTCCTCGGCCGAGCCTCGCTGGCGCAGCGCGAGGGCGGTCAGCAGATCGGCCTCGGTGACGCGGTCGTGGCGCTCGAGGTCGGCGATCGTCCGCGCCACTCGCAGCACGCGGTGGCGTCCGCGGGCACTCAGAGCGCCGATCGCGTACGCGCGTGCCAGCGCGGCGTCGGCCGCATCCTCGAGGCGCACGTGCCGGCGCACCTGGCGCACGTCCATCTCCCCGTTGCACCGCGCGGTGCTGCCGGCGAGCCGCGCGCGCTGACGCTCGCGCGCCTGCGCCACGCGCGCGCAGGCTCGCGCCGAGTTGGTCGCCGGCGGCGCCCTGAGGTCGTGTTCGGCTGGGCGCTGGACGTTGACCAGCAGGTCCATGCGGTCCAACAGCGGTCCGCTGAGCCGGCGCCGGTGGCGTCGCAAGTCGGCCTCGCCGCAGCGGCAGCGGTCCTCGACGCCGGCAAACCCGCACGGGCAGGGGTTTGTAGCGGCGACGAGCATCAGCCGCGTCGGGAACACAAGCGCGCGCTGGCCGCGGACGATCGTCACGCACCCGTCCTCGAGCGGCTGGCGCAACGCCTCCAGGCTCGGGCGGCCGAACTCGGACAGCTCGTCCAAAAATAGGATTCCCAGATGTGCGAGCGTCGCCTCGCCCGGGCGCGGGGGTGACCCGCCGCCAACCAGCCCGGCGGGCGAGATCGAATGATGTGGGGCGCGGAACGGTCGCGCGCTCAGCAGCCCGCCGCCGTGGAGCCCGGCGACGCTGTGGATCCGCGTCACCTCGATCGCCTCGGCGCTGCTCATCGCCGGCAGGATCGATGGCAGACGCCGCGCGAGCATCGTCTTGCCGGTTCCCGGGGCGCCTTCCATCAGCAGGTTGTGGCCGCCGGCGGCGGCGATCTGCAGCGCGAGCACCGGGGCCGCGTGACCCCGCACGTCGGCAAGATCCGGCTCTGCGGCGCGGGCGCTCGAGGGCGGCGCCGGCGGCAGCACCGGCAGGTCGCCGCCACGCAGGACCTCGACGGCGGCGGCGAGGCTGGACACGGCGGCGACCTCGATGCCGTCGACCAGCGCCGCCTCGTACCCGCGGGCGCGGGGCACGATCAGCCGTGCGAGCCCCGCGCGCCGGGTGCCCTCCGCGACGGCGAGCGCGCCCGGCGAGTCGCGTAGCTCGCCGCTCAGCGACAGCTCGCCGAACACGGCGTAGGAGCGCAGCGCCGCGGTCGGGAGCTGGCCGCTCGCGGCGAGGATCGTCAGCGCGAGCGCGGCGTCGAATCCGGGGCCAACCTTGCGCATGAACGCCGGCGCGAGGTTCGCTGTGATCCGCTGCTCGGGGAACTTGAAGCCAGAGTTGAGGATCGCGGCCCGGATCCGATCTCTCGATTCCCGCACGGCGGCGTCGCCGAGGCCGACGATCGTGAACGCCGGCAGGCCGTTGCGGATGTCGACCTCCACCCACACCTGGCGTGGATCGACACCGTCGATTGCGAATGTGACAACGCGAGCGAGCATGGCTCGACGGTACGCCGATTTGTGTCACGCGTGGGTGACACCGCGTGCCAACTTTGCATCGGCAGCCGGAGCAGATTGTCACTCATTTGGCACAGTTGTAACCCACGTGTGACACAAATCGGCGTAGCTTGCACCGCGTGTCCGATCCCGCCGCTTACCCACCAAGCGATGCTCGACAGCAGCTCGGCCGGTTGGGCGAGCGACTGGCAGCCGAGCATCTCGCCCGCCGCGGGTTTGAGATCGTCGAGCGCAACTACCGCACGCGTTGGGGGGAGCTCGACATCATCGCATTCGACGGACAGACGCTGGCGTTCTGCGAGGTCAAGACGCGCCGGCTCGCGCCCGGAGGTGGTCACCCGTTCGAGGCGCTGCGCACGCTCAAGCAGGCGCAGGTGCGCAAGATGGCCGGCCGCTGGCTGATCGACCGCACGCAGCGCCCGTACGCCGACACGTTACGTTTCGACGCGATCGGGGTGACCTTCGATCTAGCCGGCCGGCTTGTCAGCATCGAGCACGTGGAGGGCGCATTTTGACCTCTTAACCTCTTGATCAGTCGAGCGCGAGCTGCTGGTAGGCGGCCGACTGGAACGACAGCCGGTGCAGTGGTGACACTCCGAGCCGCTCGATCGCGTCGCGGTGCTCGGGCGTCGAGTAGCCGACGTGGTCGGCGAACTGCCAGCCGGGGTGCAGCCGGTCGGCGCGTCGCATGTAGCGGTCGCGCGTCTCCTTGGCGATCACCGAGGCCGCGGCGATCGCCGCGCTCTTGCCGTCGCCGCCGATCACAGCCCGTTGGTCGTATCCGAGCGACCTGACGGGGAACCCGTCGCTGAGGCAGATGCAGGCCGGACGGGCGACGCGCGCGAGCGCGTCGCGCAGCGCAGCGAGGTTGGTGACGTGCAGCCCGCGCTCGTCGATGCCCGGAGCGCAGCGGGTGATGATCGCGACGCTCGCGGCAAGCCGCAGGATCACCGGAAACAGCTCCGCTCGGCCTTCCGGGGTCTGTTGCTTTGAGTCGTTCAGGGCGCCGAGCGCGCGAACGTCGCCCGGGCCGATCCGCTCGAGGTCGAACAGCACCGCGGCCGCGACCAGCGGCCCGGCGAGGCAGCCGCGGCCCGCCTCGTCGGCGCCCGCGACGAACCGCACGCCGAACGCCCTGTCAAACGCGAACAGCCGGCGTCCCGTCCGCGTCCGGCGCGCTGCCCGCTTTGCGCCACTAGAGGACGCCGATGCGGTCGGGAGGCCAGTATGTGAAGAATGCAACGCCGATGATCCACTTGTCCGGGACCGGGCCCCAGAACCGACTGTCCTCGGAGTCCGGACGGTTGTCGCCCATCATGAAGTAGTCGCCGGGCGGAATCTTGATCGGAGTCCGGAAAGTGCAGTCTTGAGCGGCTCCGCACTGGATGATGTAGGAGTCCTTCTCAGGCACGCCGTTGCGGATCACGTGGCCGTTGATGATCGAGATCACGTCTCCGGGACCGGCGACGACCCGCTTGATGAACGTCTGGCTCGACTCCTGGGGCGTGGGCAGGTCGCAGGCCTGACCCGTGTTGGTGCCCTGATTGGGATCGCCGCAGACAGGCCCGGATGCAGGATCGGCGCCGGCGGGAGGGTGAAAGACGACGACGTCGCCGACGCTTGGGTGCTCGATCATCCGGTTGGCGAGGATCCGCTGGCCAATGTCGAGGGTGGGCTCCATCGAACCACTCGGGATCCGGTAGGGCTTGACGATGAACGCCTGGATCAGGAACGCGAGCGCGACCGCGACCGCAACCGTAATGACGAGCTCAATCAGGGACTTCACGCCGGGCTTCTCCGCGATCGAGGTTACAGGCGGGCCATGCGAACGTCCGTCCCTACAAGAAGCCGAGCCGGTCCGGCGGCCAATAGGTGAAGAACGCCGTGCCGATTATCCACGCTTTTGGGACCGGGCCCCAGAAGCGGCTGTCCTCGGAGTCCGGACGATTGTCGCCCATGAAGTAGTAGTCGCCCTTCGGGATCGTGATCGTGCCTGGAAAATTGCACGTGGGGGCGCCGTCGCAGGGGATTGCGTAAGGGTCCTTCTCCGCCACCCCGTTGCGGATCACGACGCCGTTGCGGATCGAGATGTGGTCACCGGGAAGCCCGACGAGCCGCTTGACGAACGTCTCCGACGACGGCTTGGGCCAGGCCACGCCGCACGGCGCCAGCGCGTCGACGCCATTGGCGTTCTGCCCCTCCGCGGAATCGGCGCAGCCGTTGGCGTAGTTGCCGGGCGGATGGAACACGACGATGTCGCCGAGGTGGGGCGCGGAGAAGTCCTCGCCGATCCGGTCGACGAGGATCCGCTGGTTGATGTGCAGCGTGGGCAGCATCGAGCCGCTCGGAATCCGGTATGGCTTGACGATCAACGCCTGGATCGCGAGCGCCAGCCCCAGCGCCGTGGCAACGATCACGATCAGCTCGACCAGCGAGCTCAGGACCGACTTCTGGGCAGTGGCCACCCTTACTGCTCGCCGGCGGGTGCTTGCGCGGCCGCTGAACCGGCCTGCGGCGCCGCCGTCGAGGCCGCGAGCGGCTGTCCGCCAGCCGCCCCCGCGCCGTCCGAACCTGCGCCGTCGGTATCGGGCGCCGGCGGCGCCGGCGGGTACAGCAGTTCGCGCTGGACCGCCTGTTCGGGACCGGCGAAGCGACGCTCGCGAACGCGGGCGCGCTTGCCGACACGACCTCGCAGGTAGTAGAGCTTGGCGCGCCGGACATCCCCGCGAGCGGCGACGTCGATCCGCTCGATCTTGGGCGAGTGCAGCGGGAACGTGCGCTCGACGCCGACTCCGAACGACTGCTTGCGGACCGTGAACGTCTCCCGCGCCCCATGCCCCTGGCGCTTGATCACGACGCCCTCGAACACCTGGGTCCGGCGCCTCGTGCCCTCGATCACCTGGAAGTGAACCCGCAGCCGGTCGCCGGCGTCGAACACCGGTATCCGGCGCAGCTGAGCGCGCTCCAAGTTGTCGATCACAGTGCTCATCGTCAAGACGCCGGCAGCGGACACGGATGCCGCCCTGGGGCCTTGCACATCGCACGTGCCCCAACCCGCGCGGGCCGCCTATGGTAGCGGACCGCGCTCGCGGTCATCGGTCGCCGTCCCGCGGGGGGCGCGGGGCCGGCGCCGTCTGGCGCTCGCCGCCACCGGCGTCGCCCCCGCGCTCGTCGCCGTCGGCGTCCGTCCCGCGCCCGGCGCGCGAGCTGGCCTGCTGCAGGCGCCATGCGCGGATTCGCGCGTGGTGGCCGGAGAGCAGCACGTCCGGGACGCGCCAGCCGCGGTGCTCGGCGGGGCGCGTGTAGTGCGGGTACTCCGGCGCGCCGCCCAGGGCCTGGCTGAAAGACTCCTCCAGCGCGGACTGTTCGTGCCCGAGCGCGCCCGGAAGCTTGCGCAAGACCGCATCGCAGACGACCATCGCCGCGAGCTCGCCGCCGGCCAGCACGTAGCGGCCGATCGACACCCGGTCAGACACGAAGTGCTCGAGGATCCGCTCGTCGAAGCCCTCGTAGCGCCCGCACAGGAGCGTCAGCGCGGGCGCCCGCGCCAGCTCGTCGACAAGCGCGTCGTCGAGCAGCTCGCCGGCGGCATCTAGCGCGATCACCCGCTGCTGCGTGCGCACTTGCACCGGGTCCTGCCCGTAGCGTGCGCGCAGCGCCGCCTCGACCACGTCGACGCGCAGCAGCATCCCGGCCCCGCCCCCGAACGGCGCGTCGTCGACCTGTCCGGCGCTCAGCGGCGTGTGGTCGCGGTAGTTGACCAGCGCCAGTCGATGACCGCAGGCGAGCGCGCCGCGCACGTGCCGCTGCGCCGCAAACCAGTCGAACGCCGGCGGAAACAGCGTGAACACGTCGATCTGCATCGAGATTTGCCGCGCGAGCTACGCCTCACCAAGGAAGCGCAGGTCGATGTCGATCTCGCGGCGGCGCACATCGACTGACCGGACCGCGTCGCGCACGAGCGGCACCAGTAGCTCGCCGGCGCCGTCGCCGCGCGCCACCTCGAGCACCTCGCATGACGGCAGCGCCACCAAGCGACGCACGACCCCGACCGCCCGCGGCCCGTCGTGCACGAGGCATCCCTCGAGCTCGTCCGCCCACCATTCGTCGGGCTCGAGCGCCGGCGCTTCGCTGCGCGCGACGATCAGCTCAAGGCCGCCCAGCGCCGCCGCCGCATCCCGATCCGAGCACCCCTCCAGGCGCACGATCGGCCGGCTGTCGGTTCCGGCGCGGCGCACGATCGCCAGCGCGCGACCGTCGACGGTCACCCGAGCGCCCTCGAATAGCAGCCCGGCAGACGCCTCCACGACGTGGAAGCTGCCATCGAGCCCGTGCGGGCGGCCAACGCGCCCGGCTTTCAGCGATCTGCGCCCGTCAGCGGCGGGCATCAACGTCAGGAGTCGACGATGTCCACGAACACGCGCCGCCGGTCCTTGAGCGCGGCGCTCTTGACGATCGTGCGCAGGGCTGCGGCGGTGCGCCCGCCGCGACCGATCACGTTGCCGTAGTCGTCGTCGGCGACCGACAGCTCGAGCACCACCGAGCCGTCATCCTCGCGCACCTCGGTCACGCGGACCTCGTCTGGACAGTCGACGAGCCCCCGCGCCAGGTACTCGAGCAGCTCCTTCATCGTCGGGCTAGTGGATGCCTTGAGTGCGCAGCAGCTTGCGAACGGTGTCGCTTGGCTGCGCGCCACGCGCGAGCCAGTCGCGCACGCGCTCTTCGTTGAGCACGATCGTCGACGGGTTGGTCTGCGCGTTGTAGTGGCCGACGGTCTCGATCACGCGCCCGTCGCGCTTGGCCCGCTGGTCTGCGACCACCACCCGCCAGATCGGGTTCTTGCGTCCGCCGATCCGCGTCAATCTGAGTTTCACCGCCATCTTGTCAGCGAGGTTAGCGTGACTGGCGCATCAACGCGCCGAGATCGGGCATCTTGCCTTGGGCGACCTGGCGCATCACCTTGCGCATCTGGTCGAATTGCTTGATCAGCTGCTTGACGGCCTGCACGTTGGTGCCCGATCCGCGTGCGATCCGCAGCCGCCGCGAGCCGTTGATCAGCTCCGGATGGCGGCGCTCCTGGGGCGTCATCGCGAGGATGATCGCCTGCAGACGGTCGAACTCACGCTCGTCGACCTTCGCGTTGCGCAGCTCCTTGCCGAGGCCGGGGATCATCCCGAGCAGCGACTGCAGCGGGCCGAGGCGGCGGATCTGGCGCATCTGGTCGAGGAAGTCGTCGAGGCCGAACTCCTGCTTGCGCAGCTTGCGCTCGAGCTCCGCCGCCTGCTGCTCGTCGTAGGCCGACTCGGCCTTCTCGATCAGCGTCATCACGTCGCCCATCCCGAGGATCCGCTGCGCCATCCGGTCGGGGTGGAAGCGCTCGAACTGGTCGAGCTTCTCGCCGGTCGACGCGAACAGGATCGGCGTGCCCGTGACCGCCTTCACCGACAGCGCGGCGCCGCCGCGAGCGTCGCCGTCGAGCTTGGTCATCACGACGCCGTCGAACTGGACGACCTGCGCGAACTGCTCGGCGACGTTGACCGCGTCCTGGCCGGTCATCGCGTCGACGACCAGCAGCACGTCGTGCGGCTTGACCGCCGTCTTGATGTTCGCGAGCTCGGCCATCAGCTCCTGGTCGATGTGCAGGCGCCCGCTGGTGTCGATGATCAGCACGTCCTTGCCCTCCGAGATCGCGCGGTCGCGCGCCCACGCGGCGATCTTGACCGGATCGCGGTCGGTGCCCTGCTCATAGACCGCGGCGCCGGCCTGCGTGCCGACCTTGATCAGCTGATCGACGGCCGCCGGCCGGTACACGTCGCACGCCGCAACCGCCACCGACGACCCGTGCTGCTCGCGCAGGTAGCGCGCGAGCTTGGCGGTCGCGGTCGTCTTGCCCGATCCCTGCAGCCCGGCCATCACGACCACGGTCGGCGGCCGGGGCGAGAACGACAGGTCGTGGGCGGCGCCGCCCATCAACGCGGTCAGCTCGTCGGACACGATCTTGACCACCTGCTGGCCGGGATTGAGCTGCCCGATCACGTTGGCCCCGAGCGCCCGCTCCTTGACGGCGTTGGTGAAGCTCTTGACGACCTTGAAGTTGACGTCCGCCTCCAGCAGCGCGAGCCGGATCTCGCGCATCGCCGCAGTGACATCGGCCTCGGTCAGCGTGCCGCGCCCGCGTACGTCTGCCAGCGTCGCCTGGAGCTTCTCTGCAAGCGAATCGAACATGGTCGCCAATGAGGTTACTGCGTACGCGGCCTGGGAGACCCATTCTTACCGCCCGTGTGGCGGACGCCCGGACGCGACGACGGAGGACCGTCGTTGAGCCCCCGAGCTCGGCTGACGGAAGCTCATCGGCCACGCGGGAGGCGACTCGATGCCGCCGCCGCCACCACGACCAACTGCCGGTGTCTAAGCCAGCGCGGAGCACAATCGCTCGACACCGCGGATCACGCGCTTGACGATTGCCCTGTCTTCACCGCGGGGCGGGTGGCTACCGCGAAGCTGTCGTCGGCGACGATGTCTCCCACCGCAGAGCGGCTCGTCGTCTCCGGCGCGCTCGGGCACCGCCGCAGCGATGTCCCGTTGGGCTTCGTTGGCAGCAGCCGGCACGAAGTAGTTGGCATCCCACGCGCGTCCGGCTCTGTCTCTGAAGCGGCGGCACAGCTGTGTATGGATGCGTGCGCGATCCCGATCCGGGTAGCGCAATGGAAGGCTTTCGCGGTTGCGCGCGGTGATCGTGGAGCGGGTTCTTGTCGATCACGGGAAACGCGAACGTCATCTTGTGGCACATCCGCTAGGTCGAGCTGGCTGGGCAGCTGGGCTGTTACCCTACCTGGGATCCGCCGCTGTCTCGCTGGTGGCTCGTAAGCGACCGCAAGGTGGAGATCATGTACGGGGTCGGTGGATGCTGGCCCCGGCGGGCGTGGTGCGCTCCTTGCAGTACCACGCACATGCCGCAGCTCGCCTGCTCGGGTACATCGCCATTCGGCGTATCGCTGAGCGCGCCCCGGTGTCGCCACCGAGCGCGCCGCTGAACACGCCTCCTGCACTGGAGCGAAGTACGAGCCAGCAGATCGCACGCCGCCGATAACCCGCTCACTTTCGATGTCAAGCGCCGCCGGCGGCGCTCCACGATCACGTCCAAACCAACAACGGCGACCGCCGGCTAGCAG
>JBEKRJ010000108.1:0-9847 GCA_049518835.1 Solirubrobacteraceae bacterium | reverse complement strand
CGGCGGCGTCGGCAGTGCCACCGTGCAGCTAGCGAAGGCACTCGGGGCGCGGGTCGTGGCGGCCGTCTCCAGCGACGAGAAGGCCCAGGTCGTGCGCGGGCTCGGGGCCGACGAGGTCGTGATCGGCGAGCGCTGGCGTGAGGGGCTGAGCGCGCCCGTGAACCTGATCGTCGACCCGGTTGGCGGCAACGAGCGCTTCAAGGAGAGCCTGCGCGCGCTGGCGCCCGAGGGGCGCGTCGTCGTCGTCGGGTTCACGTCTGGAGAGATTCCAGAGGTCAGGGTCAACCGGTTGCTGCTGCGCAACGTCGACGTGCGGGGCTGCTCGTTCGGCGTCCTGTTAGCCGATCCGGCCAGCCTCGCCGGCGCCACCGCGCAGCTGGGCGACCTGATCGCGGCCGGCGCGGTCCGGCCACTGATCGGCTCGGTCTACCCGCTCGAGCAAGGGCGCGCTGCACTGCGCGAGCTCGAGCAGCGCCGCGCGACGGGGAAGGTCATCATCACCGTCTAGCGTGCGCTCGTAGGGACGCGGGTCGGTCAGTTGAGCACCGCGGTGCTGCCGAGCGCGAGCTCGCCGCGCGCGGTTGCGCGCGACCGCGGGATGTGGGTGAGGCGCTCGAGCGCCGCAGCGGCGCCGACTGCGACGCACGTGCGCGGCGAGACGGCGACCCAGGCGGGCATCCCCGTCTCGTGGCTCAGGCGTTGCGCGAGGCCGTGCAGCAGCGCTCCGCCGCCGGCCAGCGTGATGCCGCGATCGAGGATGTCGGAGCCGAGCTCCGGCGGGGTGCAATCGAGTGTCTCGAGCACCGCGTCGATGGTCCGCGTCAGCGGCTTGGCGAGCACCCATCGGATCTCGTCGGCGGTGAGCGCCACGGCCTTGAGCGCTTGTGAGCCGATCTCGCGACCGCGAACTTCGATCTGGGCGGCGGGCTGCGCCGCGCACGACGCGGACCCGATCTGCACCTTGATCTGCTCGGCCGTCTGCTGGCCGATCAGCACCTTGTGCTCGCGCTTGAGGTGCCCGGCGATCGCGTCGTCGAGCTGCTGGCCGCCGACGCGCAGCGAGCGCGAGACCACGATCCCGCCCATCGCGACCACCGCGACCTCGGTGCTGGCGGCGCCGATGTCGACCACCATCGAGCCGGTCGGCTGCGCCACCGGCAGCCCAGCGCCGATCGCGACCGCGATCGGCCTGTCGATCAGGTAAGTCTCGCGCGCGCCCGCGGCGAGGCAGACCTCGGCCACGGCCCGCTTCTCCACCCCGCTGACGCCGCTGGGCACGGATGCGACGACGCGAGGATGCCCGCGCCGCCGGCCCTGCATCCTGTCGAGCAGGTAGCTGAGCATCTGCTCGGTGACGTCGAGGTCGGCGATCACCCCGCCCTGCACCGGCCGCACCGCGCAGATCTCCTTGTGCCCGAGGATCTGCCACGCATCATTGCCGACGGCCTGCAGCTCACCGGTGCGCCGGTCGACGGCGACGATGCTCGGCTCGGAGCGCAAGACGCCGCTGTCGCACGCGTACACGATTGTGTTCGCGGTGCCGAGGTCGACGGCCATGTCGTGGCTGGTGCTCGCTAACCGCACCGATCTGCTCCGCGCCCGGCTTCTGCGACCACGGATGCATATTCGACGCGCGCATGTAACACCCTTCCGTGGCTTGACAGACGCACCCGCGCAGCGGCAACCGATTAGATTGCTGGCCGCGATGTTTGACCACGTGACGATTCGCGTGTCGGACCGGGACGCGTCCGAGCGCTTCTACAACACCGTGCTGGCGACGCTCGGAATCGACGAGAGCTACCGGACGGCGACCTTCTCGGAATGGCAGGACTTCCTGCTGACCGCGGCCGCCGGCGGGCAGGCGCCGACGCGCGGGCTGCACATGGCGTTCGTGGCGCCGACGCGCGAGCAGGTCGACAAGTTCTGGCACGCCGGAACCGAGGCCGGCTACGCCGACGATGGGCCTCCGGGGCCGCGCCCGGAGTATCGCGCCGACTACTACGGCGCGTTCCTGCTCGATCCCGATCGCAACAGCGCCGAGGCCGTCCACCACGGCGCACCGCGCCGCGGCGGGAACATCGACCACCTCTGGCTCCGCGTGGCTGACGTCGCCGCGGCGAAGCGCTTCTACGAGACGATCGCGCCGCACGCAGGCCTGCAACTGGCGGACGACGCCCCCGATCGAGTCCAGTTCGCGGGGCCCAGCGGCTCGTTCTCGCTCGTGCGCGGGGCGCCGACCCAGAACCTGCACGTGGCGTTCGCGACCGGCGACGACGCCGACGTCGAGCGCTTTCACGCGGCCGCGACCAGCGCCGGCTATCGCAGCAACGGCGCACCCGGCGAGCGCCGGCGATATCACCCCGGCTACTACGCCGCCTACGTGCTCGATCCCGACGGCACCAACGTCGAGGTCGTCAACCACCACCGCGGCTGACGCGTCCTTAGCCGCCTCAGCCGGCCGAGGTGGCGCTCGCGGGCGCCTGCGCGCCCAGGCTCTCGCCGAGCAAGAACAGCAACGCGACCGTGCCGGTCCAGCCGGTCTGGTGGCTGGCGCCGATGCCGGCGCCGGTGTCGCCGTCGAAGTACTCGTGAAACTGCAGCAGGTCGTGCCAAAGCGGGTCGCGCTGGAAGCGCTCGCTGGCGCCGAACGCCGGGCGCCGGCCCTCGCCGTCGTTGGTGAACGTGGTCGCCAGCCGGCGGCCGAGCTCGATCGCGACCTCCAGCAGGTTGCACTCGCGCCCCGACCCGGTCGGGCACTGCACCTTCAGGCGGTCTCCGTAGTAGCGGTGCAGCTCGACGAGCGCCCGCACGATCACGAGGTTCATCGGGAACCACACCGGCCCGCGCCAGTTCGAGTTGCCGCCGAACATGAACGAGTCCGACTCGGCCGCCACGTAGGCGACGCTGTAATGGCGCCCCTGCCAGTCGAAGTTGCACGGCGCCGCGAGGTGGCGGCGAGAGATCGAGCGGATCCCGTGCGGACCGAGGAACTCCTGCTCGTCGAGCATCACCGTCAACAGCCGTCGCAGTCGCCGCTCGTCGACCAGCGACACCATCCCCCGCCCCTCGGGACTCAGCCCGGGTAGATGCGTCAGCACGCTGCCCGCGTCGGGAAACGCATACGAGCCGATCATCGCGGCGGTGGGGTCGGTGACCGCGAGCAGCCCCAGCAACACCGCGTTGCGCTCGATCGCGCTGGCCTCGAACACGGTCGCGGCGCACAGCGGCAGCAGGCCGACGAGCGAGCGCACGGTGACGCTGACGCGTCCGCCGTCCGGCATCCGGATCGCGTCGTAGTAGAAGCCGTCCGTCTCATCCCACAGCGGCGTGTCGGTGTCCGGCGGGTTCATCGCGATCGCGATCCACTCGAAGTGGCTGAGGAACTTGATCGCCATGTCACGGTAGGTGGGGTCGTGGCGCCCGAGCTCGAGCGCGATCTGGAGCATCGACTGGCAGTAGAGCGCCATCCACGCAGTGCCGTCGGCCTGCTCCAGCGTGCCGCCACCTGACAGCGGCGCGGAACGGTCGAAGATGCCGATGTTGTCGAGGCCGAGGAATCCGCCCTGGAACAGGTTGCGACCGTCGGGGTCCTTGCGGTTCACCCACCAGGTGAAGTTCGTCAGCAGCCGGTGGAACACGCGCGCGAGGAACCCGCGGTCGCCCTCGCCGCGGACCTGCGCCTCGCGCTCGTAGACGTCCAGCGCGGCCCACGCGGTCACGGGCGGGTTGACGTCGCCGAAGTTCCACTCATATGCGGGGATCTGGCCGTTGGGGTGCAGGTAGCGCGTCTTTAGCAGCAGCTCGACCTGCTCCTTGGCGAAGTCGATGTCGACCAGCGCCAGCGGCGCGCAGTGAAACGCGAGGTCCCAGGCGGCAAACCACGGGTACTCCCACTTGTCGGGCATCGAGATGATGTCGCCGGCGACCATGTGCGACCACTGCACGTTGCGCACCGAGCTGGCGGGCGCGTAGGGGTTCCACGAGTCGACCCCGTGCTCGCGCAGCCACTCACGTACGTGGTACTCGTAGTACTGCTTGCTCCACAGCATCCCGGCCAGCGCCTGGCGCATCACGAGCGCGGCGTCCGGCGCCAGGCCCGCCGGGATCACCGTCGCGTAGAACTGGTCGGCCTCCGCGCGACGCTCGCTGAGCACGCGCCCGAAGTCCCCGCCGAGCGCGTCGCCGCCGCGTGTCTGCGAGCCGTTGCTGGCACCGGCGGATGCCGTCAGGCGCAGGCGGATCTCGGCGCTGCCCGCCGGCGCGAGCGTCAGCACGCGGTGGGCCGCAAGCTTGGTCCCGGTCTGCCTTGGATTGATCGCATCGGTGGCGCCGGCGACGATGTAATCGTTGATCGCGTCCTTGACATACGGCGACGCGTTGGGGACGCCGAACAGCCGCTGGGTGTTGGTCTCGTTATCGCAGAACAACAGCGACGCGCCCGCATCGGCGCGCAGCAGCCATTCGCCGAGCTCCGGGTGCATCGCGCGCGCGACGACAGTTCCGGGCTCGCCGGCGATCGCCCGTAGCGACGGCTTGGGGACCGGCTTGCCCCACGACCACGTGTTGCGAAACCACAGCGTCGGCAGCAGGTGCAGCGTCGCCGGATCGGGGCCACGATTGTGCACCGTGACGCGCATCAGGATGTCGTCGTGCGCTGCCTTCGCGTACTCGACGATCACGTCGAAATATCGATCCCCGTCGAAGATCCCCGTGTCCAGAAGCTCGTACTCGGGCTCGTGCTTGCCACGACGCGCGTTGGTGTACACGAGGTCCGCGTACGGGTAGGCCCGCTGAGGGTACTTGTACTGATACTTGAGATAGGAGTGCGTCGGGGTGCTGTCGAGGTAGAACCAGTACTCCTTGGCGTCCTCACCATGATTGCCCTCGCCGTTTGCGAGCCCGAACATGCGCTCCTTGAGGATCGGGTCTGCGCCGTTCCACAGCGCCAGCGCGAGGCACAGCCGCTGGCGCTGGTCGCAAATGCCGGCGATTCCGTCCTCGCCCCAGCGATAGGCGCGCGAGCGCGCGTGGTCGTGGGTGAAGTAGCTCCACGCCTCGCCGTCGTGGCTGTAGTCCTCGCGCACCGTGCCCCACTGGCGTTCGCTGAGGTACGGGCCCCAGGACTTCCACGGCACCTCGCCGGCGCGAGCCTGCTCCAAGCGCTGGTGCTCGGGCGAGTCGGCGTGGGTCGTCGCCATCGCAGCGCAGTATGAACCGCGGGCCATGCCCATGGTGACCTTTTCGCGGTCATGCGTGACGCGCGGAGCGGGCGCGTCGCGCGTCGATCCAGGGGCGCTAAGCGCAGTCTGCGGTCGGCGGCGCGGCGCCTGGCGGGCGGTGGCGCGACTGCAGCGCCGCGGCAGGAATCACCAGCACCGGGCGATCGGCGATGTGCAGCAGCTCGTGCGAGACGCTGCCCAGCAGCGCGCGGATGCGACCGTGGCCGCGGGCGCCGACCACGATCTCGTCGGCGTCGCGCGCCCGTGCGACGTCGGCGATCGCGTGGGCCGGGGGTCCGCCGATCAGCTCGGTCTCGTAGTCGGTATCCAGCAGCGCCTCGTCGCTGGGCAGCGGCATTGCGGCCAGCAGCGCCCGCCCGTGGTCGCGACGCTCGGCCAGCAGCTGCTCGTAGTTGGGCGAGCCGAGAAAGTCGGGGGGCAGGTCGTAGGCGTGTACGACGAACACACGTCCGCTCGCCCCAGCGCGGCGAGCCGCCTCGACCAACGCAGCGCGCGACGGCTCGGAGCCGTCATAGCCGACCACGATCACGGGTCTGCGGCGCGCGGCGGACGTCATCACCAGCAGACTAGACAATCTGGACTGCCGGCCAAAACTTCACGTACGCGTCCGATGCGCCGCCGTGCGTCACGTCGTGCCCGGCTGTCAGCCGCCTCGTTGGGGCCAGCTCAGCGGAGCTGAGCTGAGCGCTGCCGACGTGACGAGGGCTGGTCTTTGGCTTGCAAGCGCCGGTTGATCAGAGCCGATCGCGGCGAGGCCGGCGGATCGAGCACGTCTGAGGAGTCCACAAGCGACGCCCGCCAGTCGCCAAACGTGACATGCCGGCAAAGTCGCGCCCGGGCACGTCACGTTGTGTCCCGCACACGACCACAACGTGACATCCGAGACGGTCGGATCACCGGCTGTAACGCTTTTCCGGCCTCGACGCGCGTGTCGGCGTCGCGACCGGAACGTGAGCCGGCGCCAACCACGCGCGCCGCCCTCCGGCCGCGGCCGGATGCATGGCTCGTTTCCCGCCGCGCGGGGCTCGTCTGGACCGGTGATCGTTCTGGTCCAGTGGTGAGGACCTCGTGCGGCTCGCGAAGATCCGCTGGAGGGTCGAGCGTCTGCCGGCACGGGACCCGACTCCCCGTGCCGCAGCGAACTGGCGCCCGACCACCAGCTACGGGCTTCACCAACATAACGGAGCACGATTAGGTTAGTGGTCTACTTGATCTGAACCGCGGTGTTCGGGACCGCGTCTTCGCGCGTCAGCATGATGACGCTGCTCACGAGGACGAAGATCAGGAAGAGCACGAACCCGATGAGGTCGAGAATCAGCCCGAACGAGGCGATCACGCCGCCGAGGCCGAAGCCTTGAAGGAAGAGCATGATCCCGGCCAGGATCGAGACCCACCCGAGCCAGCGCGGCAGGACGCCGCTCCTGATCACGAGCAAACCTGCGGCGACAGCAGAGAGACTGCCGAAGACGTCCCCGACGCTTTCCAGCGCATACGTCATCAGGTACAGCGTGTAGGCGACACCAGGGTCGTGTCGATACCCAAACGACGCTATCTTTGCGCCGACCAGGCCGGTGATGCCGATGTCGCTGACGGCATGCAAGGCAATAAATAGCACTCCGCCGACCAGCATCAGGGAGCCGAGGATCCGGCGCCCGTCGGTGTCTCCGCGCAGCAGGTCATAGAGGCTGCAGAGGTAGATCAGAAACGCGGTGGCGTAGACGACGGAGAGGGATGCGATCACCAACAGCCGGTCGCGGTGCTCGTGGAGCCCGCTCGCGATCTTCGCTGCCGAGTCGTTCTGGGTCAGTCCGACTCCGAGCGCGACCACAATCTCCGCCAGCAGCGCGATGACGTAAAGGATGCCCGCTGCCCAGGCATACCGTTCCCACGCTCTCGATGTCCGCGCCGCTTGCACGATGTGATCTTCCCCGTTCGCGTCGCGCTTAGCAAGCCGCGACGTTCAGAAGGGGCTCACGGGCAAACCCGAGTTTTGGCAGTCGATCGACGATGTCCAGATCCCACGCCACGACTGTGTCGATCCCCGGCCGGCGAACCTTCACGACGACCCGCTCACCGGAGTCGAGCATGGCAGCGTGCACTTGCGCGATCGAGGCGGCCGCGAGTGAGCTGCGATCGAAGCTCGCGAATACATCGTCGAGATCGGCTCCGAGCTCGGACCTCAGCACCTGCTGGACCTCCAGCCACGGGACCTGCGCGGCGTCGTCCTGCAATCCGCTGAGCTCGTCGATGAACTCGGCCGGCAGTAGGTCCCGCCGGGTCGCCAGTATCTGTCCGAGCTTGATGAACGTGACGCCGCCATCCTCGAGCGCGAGTCGGAGCGAGCGCGCGAGCTGGGTGCGGCCGTCGTGGGTCTGTAGCTCGGCGCGGCGAGCGCCCCGCAGGTAGGGGAGCATTCCGCGGCGGACCAGGATCCTGGTGATCTGCGAGTAACGGCGGATCCGCCGCGCGCGCTTGCGCAGCCCTCGGATCAAGTACAGCGGTCCCGGCATCGTCCCACTCGGTACCAGCGCCTCGAAGATGACCAATACGAGCATCCCGAGCAGCAGCGCGATCGCCACCCCGAGGATCACGAACCACACGGCCGGTAGGAACGGCCATCTGCCGTTGCGCTTGACGATCGAGCCCCCGATCGCTGTGATGATCGGCGAAGCGAACGCCAACGCCACGATCCCGCTGGCGCGAAATCTTTCGCGCTGCCCGGTGGCGAACCTGCTTTCAATCCCGAACAGTCGTCCGCGATCGCACTTGCCTTGCCGGCATTGCGCGTCTCTGGGCAGCGGCGCCGACGGACCTGCATCACGCGGAACCCAGGACCGCAACGGTCGTCGAGCCGCCACATCCTTTGCGCAGGAGAAGCCAGGCTGGTGAGCGGCTGGGGCCGCTCGGGAGGCGTCCGGTCGCGGGCGTATCGTCTTCCAAGACTCTCAGTGCCGATCGGGATCCCGACGCCGTCGAGGATTGAGGCGTGATGGAGGCGGCGTGGCCGTTGGCGGTTGGCGGTTGGCGGCCGGCTTGTGATCGATGGCGAGACGGCGTCGTCAGCGCGGTCGACGCCGCCGAGGTGCACGGCTGCGGGCGCGCCGCTCCGGTTCGTGCTCACGCGCGATGCGGCGAGGACGCGCCGTGGCGAACGGAGAGGAGTGGCGGTTCGGTTCGGTGCTGCTGGACGCCGGCGCGTTGAGCGCTGCGCAGTTACGCGAGCCTGCCGACCTGCTGTGGCATCTGAACGAGGCGTGGTTCGAGTATCGCTCCGGCGATCCGCTGCACCCCGTCGCCGGGCGAGCCGCAGGCCGGGTTTGACCCGGCGCAGACCACGCTCGCGGATCGACTCGAGCAGAAGGCGACCGAGTTCGGCTGCTCGGTCTCGAAGCTTTTCAAGAAGCGTCGCGAGCTGGTCCGCCGCGGCCTGGTCGCGCTCATGGACGGGCGCGCGGCGCGGCACGCGGCTGGTCCCGCAGGTGATGCCGTGCTGCGTGCGGCGATCGTAGCCGAGGCGCAGGAGCTGGCCGTCGCCTCGGATGTGCGCAAGATGCAGTTCCGCGCCCGCGTGGCCAGCCGGCTGGCTGGCGCGCTTTCCGTCGCCGGAGGCCCCGTTAGGCCCAAGCGGCGGCCAGAGCTCCGCAGCCGTGGGTGCAGCAGGCCGGCTCGGCGCTCGCGCTGCAGACGAGTCGATCTCGGATTCAGCGCCCCTGCAATGATTGGCCACCGGGCAAGCAATCGAGGTTGTGAAGGCGGAGACGATGGAGCATGTGGCAAACGGGTGGGAGCTGACCCCCAATGATCGAGACCGGCGCTTGCTCGGCATTGATCCGGGGCAAGCCGACCTGCACCGCGAAGCGGCGATCGAACCGGAATCTCAGCATGAGCGGCAAACGGCGCGCGGCCACGAGGGCGATGCGCCGCGGCATGCTCGACGCCGAGTGGATAAGGAGAAGGCGGCGCGCATGACTCGCGAGGAGCTGGAGCACTATCTGCTGGGCGATGAACTGAACGAGGAATGATCTGGCAGGTGTCCCGCTGCCGCGGATGAAGAGTCCTTAGGGTCCGGGGCGTTCGCGTGGGGGCGGCGCGTTCGGGACTCCCGACGTGCCGCTGATCCGGTATGCGATGACGACTCCCTGGGGCGAGCGGATCTGCTTCGTGCCGATGAAGCCTCCGACTGCTGGCGCGCCGGTCGGCGGGCGTCGTGCACGGCGCGCCGATCTACGAGCACATGCTGGTCGGGACCGTGCCCGTCCGCGACAACGTCGTCGCAGTCCAAATCGACCGGCAATGCTGCGCCGACAGCCTGACGATGGTCTGGTACGGCGCCGACGGGCAGGTGATCAAGCGGATCAGCAACTTCGCGAACCTGCATCGGGCGATCGCGAGCCGATCGCGGCGAGCTGGCGGATGGAGCGCGTGACGTGCCCGAGGAGCGCTAGCCGGTCGCCGAACGTGACGTACCAACAAAGCCGCGCCGGGCACGTGACGTTGTGTCCCGCAGACGACCACAGCGTTACACCCAGGACCGTCGGATGACCGGCTGTAACGTTGTTCCAGCATCGACGCGCGCTTACCCGGTCATATCAGTTGGCGGCGCGGGC
>JBEKRJ010000107.1:0-9859 GCA_049518835.1 Solirubrobacteraceae bacterium | reverse complement strand
GGCGTCGTCGCCTCGTGCAGGGTCGACCGGCCGCGCTCGCGACGGGCGGCCGCGGCACCGGCGCGGCCGCCGAGGCGCCCGCGCCGGCTAGCGAGCGCGACGACCGAGCCGATCGCGACGACGCTGATCAAAAGCGGCCCGAGCGCGCCGCTGCCAAACGCGTCGGCCAGCCAGTACGTGCCGGCGCCGAGCAGGGCGGTGACGGGCAGCGTCAGCACCCACGCCGCGACGATGTTGCCGGCGACGCCCCAGCGGACCGCCGACAGCCGCTTGGCCGCGCCGGCGCCGACGACCCCGCCGGCGATCACCTGGGTCGTCGAGAGCGGATAGCCGAAGCGCGACGAGACGAGCGTCACGATCGCGCCGGCGCACTCCGCGGCGAATCCCTGTGCGGGGTTCATCTTGATGATCCGCGTGCCGACGGTGCGGATGATCCGCCAGCCGCCGGCGTAGGTGCCGAGCGCCATCGCCGTCGCCGCGCACAGCACGACCCACGTCGGGACGTGGAAATGGCGTGCGCTGAGGTCCCCGTGCGCGAGCAGCGCGAGGCTGATCACGCCCATCGTCTTCTGCGCGTCGTTGGTTCCGTGGGAGAGCGCCAGCAGCGAGCCCGACAGCACCTGTCCGGCGCGGAAGGCGCGCGATACAGGACCGGGACGGCGCCGTCCGGCGAGCGCGATGATCGCGAAGATCGCCACGGCGGCGACTACGAGTGCCGCCAGCGGCGCGACCAGCGCCGGCACGACCACCTTCGTCAGCAGCCCGCCGAGCTTCACGCCCGCACCCCCGAGCGCCGCCAGCATCGCCCCGACGACGCCGCCGATCAGCGCGTGCGACGAGCTCGACGGCAGGCCGTACGCCCATGTGATCAAGTTCCAGCAGATCGCGCCGATCAGCCCCGCGAACGCGATCGTCTCCGTCACCCGGCCGGCGGCGACGATCCCCGTGGCGACGGTTGCGGCTACCTTGAGCGAGATCAGCGCGCCCGCGAAGTTCAGCACCGATGCAAGGGCGACCGCCGAGCGCGGCGCCATCGCGCCGGTCGAGATCGACGACGCGACGACGTTGGCGGTGTCGTGAAAGCCGTTGGTGAAGTCGAACGCCAGCGCCGCAGCGACGACGATCACGAGCAGCAGATCGCTGTGCATCGCCGCCCCCGGTCGAGCTTCACGTCGAGGCGCTCGCTGCCTGCGTCAGCGTTCGCTCCATCAGCTCGCGATGCACCGAGCGCGTGTGCCCGGTGCGGCGCGTCCAGGCGCCGTCGGCGTGCAGCGTCCAGGCGAACGTGTCATCGGCGAGGCAGCGCTCGAGCGTGTCCTGGAGCTCGCCCTGAAGCTCCGGGCCCTCGACCGGCGTCAGCAGCTCGACGCGCGTGTCGAGGTTGCGCGGCATCAGATCGGCCGAGCCGATGTAGTAGACGCGCTGCTCGCCACGATGAAACGAGTAGATCCGCGAGTGCTCGAGGAACCTGCCGACGACCGAGACGACGTTGATCGTCTCCGACACGCCGGGGATCCCGGGGATCAGACAGCAGATCCCGCGCACGTTGAGGTCGATCGGCACGCCCGCCTGCGAGGCGCGGTACAGCGCCTCGATGCAGCGCCGATCGACGAGCGAGTTCATCTTCATCACGATCCGCGCCGGCTCGCCGGCCTGGTGGGCGGCGACGGTCGCGTCGATCGCTTCCAGCAGCGGCACGCGCATCGAGCCGGGCGCGACGAGCACCTTGCGCTGGCGCTTGGGGTGCCCGTAGCCGGTCAGCGTGTTGAACAGGTTCGCGACCTCCTGGCCGAGCTCGCGGTCGATCGTGAACAGGCCGAAGTCCTCGTACAGGCGCGCCGTCTTGGCGTGGAAGTTGCCGGTGCCGATCATCACGTAGTGGCGCACCCCGCCGCGCTCGCGACGGACGACGAGGATCGTCTTGGCGTGCGTCTTGAGGCCGGGGATGCCGTGCACGACGTGGGCGCCGACCTCCTCCAGCGCGCGCGACCAGCGGATGTTCAGGCGCTCGTCGAAGCGGGCCTTGAGCTCGACCAGGCAAACGGCCTCCTTGCCCTTCTCCGACGCCTCGATCAGCGACGGCACCAGCGCGGAGTCGTCCGAGGTCCGGTACACGGTCATCTTGATCGCGAGCACGTTGGGGTCCTCGGCCGCCTGCTTGACGAACCGCTCGACGCTGGTCGCGAACGAGTGGTACGGGTAGTGCACGAGCACGTCGCCGGAGCGCATCGCCGCGAAGATGTCAGGCTGCTCGTCGCGGTCACTCGGTGGCGGGCCGAACGACGGGTGGGTGAGCGGCGTCCACGGCGACTGGCGCAGGTCAGGATGACCGTCGACACCGGCCAGTTGCCACAGGTCGCTGAGATCGAGCAGGCCCTCGACATCGTAGACCTGGATCTCGTCGACCCCGAGCCACTCGATCAGGCGGCTGCGCAGCGCGGGGTCCATGCGGGCGCCCACCTCGAGCCGCACGACCTCGCCGAAGCGGCGGCGGCGCAGCTCGGCCTCGACCGCCTGCAGCAGGTCGTCGGCCTCGTCGGAGACCTCGAAGTCCGCGTCGCGCGTGACGCGGAACAGGTCGTAGCTGATGATCTCCATGCCCGGGAACAGGGCGTCGAGATGCTCGGCGATCACGTTCTCGAGCGGGATGAACGTGTCGGGCTCGATCTCGACGAATCGCGGGATCACGTCCTTGGGCACCTTCACGCGCGCGAACGCGTCGTGCTCGAGGTCGGGGTCGTGCAGGCGCACGATCAGGCTCAGCGACAGGTTGGAGATGTAAGGGAACGGCCGTCCGGGGCCGACGGCGAGCGGCGTCAACACCGGGAAGATCTGCTCGCGGAAGTGCCGGTGGAGCGCGCTCGCGGGCGCCCCGGACTCCGCGCAGGAGATGATCCGGATGCCGTGCTCGGCGAGCGCGGGGCGGACCTTGTCCTGAAACTGGCGCGCGTGGCGGCGGTCCTGCTCGCGTACGCGCGCCGCGATTCCCTCGAGCATCGCGGTCGGCGACAGGCCGTCCGGTCCGCGCGCGTCGATCCGGGCGTCGACCTGATCGTGGACACCCGCGACCCGGATCATGAAGAACTCGTCGAGGTTGGTGACGAAGATCGCCAGGAACTTGAGCCGCTCCAGCAGCGGCAGCGACGGGTCCTCGGCGAGTTGCAGCACCCGGTCGTTGAACTGCAGCCACGACAGCTCGCGGTTGATGTACAGCTCGGGTGCCGAAAGATCGACCTCGGCGCGATCGGGCTTGCCGTCGCCGGCGGCCGCCGCCTGGAGTGCCTGCATGTCGGTGTCGCTCACGCGCGCATCGCAGTCATCTCGCCGTGGCCTCGGCGCCGGCGTATGCGATCGCGCCGAGCTCGGAGGGGCGTAGCAGCGCGATCAGCTCGCCCTTCGCGATTCCCGCCAGCCCGCCCTTCTTCATCCGCGCCTGCGCGCCCGTCAAGTCGTGCAAGAGCAGCGAGAACGACGGATCGTGCCCGACCAGCAGCACGTCGCTCAGCCCCGCCGTCAGCGCATGAACGTCGAACGGCTCGCCCGCCAGCGCGGGCTCGATCGTGACCGCGACGCCGAGCGGCTCGCACGCGCGCTGCGCGGTCTGGACGGCGCGCAGCTTGGGCGAGCTCAGGCATGCGTCGAGATGCAGGCCGAGGCGCGCCAGCGCGATCCCTGCCGCTTGCGCCTGCCCGATCCCGCGCTCGGTCAGCGGACGCTCGTCGTCGGGGACGCCGTCTGCCGCCTCGGCGTGTCGCAGCAACCAGAGCATTGGCAAACAATACGCCGGACTGGCGGCTGCGCGCGAGCGCCGCGACTAGCCAACCAGCGGCCCGCCGTGGCGCCCGGCTGCGTCCATGCATCGCCACCGCAACCGCCGGTAGGGCTGCGGGAGCGTTCCGACCAATTGCTCGACGGAGTCGAGCAGGTCGAGCGCTCGTCGAGGCTCGCCCCACCGGTCCTCGGACTCCGCCATCATCAGCAGCGTATCGATCGCCTCGCAGTGGTCCGGGTCGGCAGGCCAGGCAGGCGGTCGCATCAGGACGGTCATCGCTCACACGGTAGCGGCTAACGGCGGGTGCGTGTGACGGTCTGGTTAAGCGGCTGCTTTCCAACTTGACGCGCAGGCAAACGGTCGATCCGCCGGCCGCTTACCCGATCAGCAACCTGCGCCCGAACACGCGCTCGAACGCCTCGCCGTCGCCATAGCGCTCGACGCTCCAGCGCGGCAGGATCAGGCTCGAGCCGGTCGTCTCGAGGTGCAGGTCGACACCGTGTCCGTTGGCTCGCAGCCGGACCTCGGACACCGACTGGTCGCGGCCGCGCTCGAGGTGCTCGGCCAGCCGCAGGATCACCGCGCAGCGATCGAGCAGCTGCTCGTCGCCGGCGCGCGCGAGTACGGCGATCTCGCCGAGCTTCGGCGCGCCCTTGCGGTGATAGCGGCTGATCTGGGCGATCAGGGCCCGCTCGCGCGGGTTCCACCCCGGCAGCTCCGCGCTCACGATCAGGTAGCGCGAGTGCTTGTGATGATCGTCGTAGGAGATCGTCATGCCGACGTCGTGCAGCATTGACGCCGCCCACAGCAGCTCGCGCTCACCCGGCGCGGGCTCGAACAGCCCGCCGGCGACGAGCGAGTCGAACATTTGCAGCGTCAGCGTCGCGACGTGCTCGACGTGCGCCATGTCTGACTCGTACTGGACCGCGAGGTTGCGGACCGCGGCCGTGCGGACGTCGTCGATCAGCGGCTCGCGGCCGGCGAGCAGCGTGCGCGCGAGGAACACGCCCTCGCGCAGGCCGGCCTCGGTCGCTTCGAGGCCGTCGAAGGAGCCCAGCTCGAGCACGGTCTCGATCGTCACCGCCGCGGCCAGGATGATGTCCCCCCGGCCGGGCTTGATCCCGGGAACCTCGCCGCGCTCGGAGACCGGCAGGCCGGCGAGCGTCGCGACTAGCTTGCCGAGCGCCTCGCGGGTGATCACGAACCCCTGGATGCCGACGTCGTGCTGCTCGGCCGCCGGCTGGGTCGCGGCGGCGAGGTTGCGCACGGCGCCGCCGAGCCCGACGAGCCGGTCGCCGGCGCTGCCCAGCCAGTCAAGCGGCGCCAGTTGCTCGCGGACGTGGGCGCGCAGCCGCCCGAGCTCCTTCTTCTTCGCCGGACCCGAGCCCGGCAGAAACTGCTCGGTCAGGCGCACGGCTCCGAGCGGAAACGACGTCAGCGCGGTCGCGCGGCGGTTCGCGACGCCGATCAGCTGCATGCTGCCGCCGCCGATGTCCAGCACCACGCCGTCGGTCAAGGTCGAGGTGTTGATCGCCGCGACATAGCCGTAGCGCGCCTCGTCCTGCGCCGACAGCACCTCGATCGTCAGCTTCGTCGCGGCGTGCGCGCGTTGCAGGAACTCGTCGCGGTTGGAGGCGTCGCGGATCGCCGAGGTGGCGATCGGATGCACGTCCTCGGCGGCGATCCCGCTCGCCTCGCAGAAGTGCTCGAACACCGTCAGCGTCTCGAGGCCGCGCTCGATCGCGTCGTCGGCGAGGCGGCCGGTCGCCGCCAGCCCGGCTCCGATCCGGACCGTCTCGTACAGCTCGTCGGTGTGCTTCCACCACGCGTCCGGCACGAACGTGAACACGACCAGGCGCCAGGAGTTGGAGCCGAGGTCGATCACCGCCACCTGCTCGGCCCGCCGTCCGGTCCGTCCGCCGGCTCGCGTCGATCGCCAACTCACGACCTAGATCATCCGCTGCGGCGCGGACGGCTCGGGGATCGCAATCCCGGACTGTGCGAGAAGATCGATCAGCAGCGTCGAGAAGCCGAACCCGCGCGCGGCCAGCCCGCGCCCCGTGAGCGGGTTGTAGTACTCGCGAAAGCCGTGGCGGTCGGCCGCGACCAGCAGCGAGCGCACGATCCGCTCGGCGTGCTCCGCGTAGCCCAGCTCGCGCAGCGCCGGCACTAGCAGCCAGGCGGTGTTGACCCACGACGGCCCGCGCCAGCACTTCCACCACGCAAACCCCGCCTTGAACGAGGGCTCCTCGAGCGCGACGGACGGAATCCCGCAGGCGGCGAGGTAGCGGCGCGGGTGCAGCAGGTGCTCCTCGACCAGCCGGATGCGGACCTCGTCGGGCAGCGCGCTCAGCGCCAGCGGCGCCAGCGCGGACCAGGTCGAGACCTGCACCTGTCGTTCCAGGCCTCCGGCGAGGTCGAAGAACAGGCCCGTGCGCTCGTCGTAGCAGCGCTCGAGCAGCGCCTCCTCGGTGCGCTGTGCGCGCTGCGCGTAGATCGCCCCGGACTCGATGTCGAGGCGCGCCAGCGCCCGCAGCGCGAGCGCGTAGAACACGTTCACGAGCACGTCCTCGACGTGCTCCTCGTAGCGTGCGACGATCGTGCCCGCGTCGTATGACAGCCGCCGGCAGCGCTCGATCAACCAGAAGTAGCCGGGCCGGAAGTGGCGCATCCAGCCGAACACGGCGTCGTACTTGGGCGAGTCGTCGAGCCCCGACTCGTCGGGGTGGATGATCGTCAGCAGCCCGTCGCCGTCGGGATCGCGCTCGCGCGCCAGCCAGTCGTAGTGCAGGCGCAGCTGTGGCACCCCGTCGCGCACGAACTCGGGGTGCTGAGGTGAAGCCGCAGCGACGAGCTCCCACGCGAGCGCGAGCAGCGGCGTCTGGATCGTCGCGGTCGCGGTCGCGCCGAAGGTCGTGTGGGTGCCGTAGAACGGGGCGCGGCGCCAGTACGCGGGCGTGTCCCAGAACGCGGTGTGGGGGATGAAGCCGTCAAGCCGCCCGGCGCGGACCAGCGTCTGCAGCTCGGCCCGCGCGCGGGCGGGGTCGAGGTGGCGCCACGCGATCGCGTGAAAGCAAGAGTCCCAGTACCACTGGTGGCGGTAGCGCGGCGTCGCCGGGCAGGTGAACGCATACGGCGCGCCGTCGGCGCGGCGGTGTCCCTCGCGCCAGTTGTCGCGCAGCACCCGCTCGGCGCCGGCCCACACCCGCTGCTCAAGCACCGAGCTGATCGTAGGTCACGGCCGTCCGTCGGCCCGCCGATTCGAGCAGCGTCTCGAGCGTCGCGAGGTGCCGGGGGAGATCGAAGTCGGCGGGGTGGATGTCGAGCCGCATCACGGCCCCTGCGCGCAGCGCCATCGCGCGCACCAGCGGCGGCGACAGCGCGCGCTTGAGCGGCGTCGAGGTGCCCAGGCACAGCGCCGGCGCCGCCAGCACCCCGCGCGTCCGGCTGCGGATCGTGCGCAGGTCGGCGAACCACTCAAACGACTCCGACAGCACCCTGCGCAGCGGTGGCGTGTAGGCGTAGGCGGGCGCGACGAAGCCGCTTGGGTCAAGCTCGATCTCGCGCAGCGCCCGCCGGCCGGCGTGCACGCGCTGGGCGGTCTCGAGCGGCCCGAGCCCCGGGAACTCGGCCGCGCCGCCACCCTGCCAGCGAGCCAGCAGGCTGCGCGGCCAGCGCGGCGCGGCGCTCGCGCGGTGAGCGAGCCCGTGCTGGGCGATCGCGTCGCCGCACGCCGCCCGCTCACGCAGCCAGCGGGCCAGCTCCGGCGCTTGCGCGCCGATCGGCTGGTCGGCCGCGGCCGGGATCACGAGCAGCGTGACGCAGCCGACCCCGCGTGCCGCGAGCCACGAGCGCATCACACGCGCGCGCGCGAGCGACCGCGGCTCGACGTCGTGCAGCGCGACCGCGATGACGCCCACGACGAAGGGCCCCTTACGGCGCGAGCCGCTCGAGGTCAGCCAGCTCGGCCGCCAGTGCCGCGTCCCAGGCGTGCGCGCGTGACAGCCGCGCGGCCGCGTGAGGGTCGGGCGTGGCGCGCCGCGCGCGCTCGATCGCGCGCAGGAGGTCCGTGGGATCGCCGGCGCGGAACGTCTGCACGAAGCCGTCCAGCAGCGCGGCCGACGGCGTGCAGTGCGCGGTCACGACGGGGGCGCCGCACGCCGCCGCCTCGAGCGCGACGAGGCCGAACGTCTCGTAGGCACCGGGAAGCACCACGCACTGCGCCCGCGCGTACTCGCGGGCGAGCTCGCCCCGGTCGTGCACGTAGGGCGCGAAGCGCACGCGCGACCCGAGCCCGAGTTGCCGCGCGCGCTCGTGCAGCGTGTCGCCCGCCGGCCCGGTGCCCAGCAGCACCAGCGGCCATTGCTCGGCGGCCGCGGCCGCGGCCTCCAGCAGCTCCCGCAGCCCCTTCTCGCGGCTGAGGCGGCCGACGTACAGCACGTGCTGCTCGCGCGCGACGTGCGGATGTGGCGCGAATGCCCGGTCGAGCCCGAGCCGCAGCGCGAGCGTCGGCGAGCGCCGCGCGTCGATGCCCGAATCGACGACCGACATCACCGCGTCGACCTCGAGGTAGGCGCGCCGGTACCAGCGCCGCAGCGCACGCGTGTACACGCCATTGGGACCCGGGAGTCCGGCCGCGTGCAGCGCCGCCGACGAGTGATGCACGGCGATCACGGTCGCCCCGACCTCGTGCGCGGCGCGACTGGCCAGCCGCGGCGTCCAATATGGATCGTGCAGCAACACGACATCCGGGGCCAGCGCGCGCAGCGTCGCCGGCAGCCCCGCGCTGCCGAGCGGCAGCCGGTAGCCGTTGGACGCCGCGAGTCGCAGCGATCGCTGCTCGTGGCGGCCGTTGCCGACGCTCGCGGTCGCGCGTCCGGGCACCACCAGGTGATGCTCGAAGCGGCCCGTGCGCCGCGCGAACTCCGCCTTCGCCTCGAGGTAGGTGCGGATCCCGCCGCTGCGCTCGCCGTAGAACATCGCCACGTCGGCGATCCTCAGCCGAGCGTCGGCGCCGTCCGCGTCGGCGCTGCCGAAGATCGCCTGCTCACGCAGCACGCGCGACCTCGCCGGCGCTCGGGCAGCGATCGGCTGCGCACGCCCAGGCGTCGGCGAGCTGCGCCAGCGACCGCTCCCAGGTGTGCGTCCGCGCGGCGCGCAGCCCCCCGCTCGCTAGTCGCTCGCGGACCGCGGCGCGGCGTGCCAGCCACCGCATCGCGCTCGCAAGCGCCTGCGGGTCCGCCGGCACCAGACAGCCGCTGCGCCCGCTCTCGATCACCTCCGCCGGGCACCCGGCATCGACGGCCAGCACCGGCAGGCCACTCGCCTGGGCGGCGAGGATCGCCGACGCGCACCAGTCGCCGGCTTCGGCGACCACGAGCAGGTCGGCGCTGGCATAGGCGCGTGCGAGCTGATCGCAGTCGGGCAGGAACGTCACCGCGTTGCCGAGTCGCGCCCGCAGCCGCGGCGGCGGCTCGCCACAGCCGGCGAGCACCAGTGCTAACCGGGGCGCGCGGTCATGCGCGATCCCGAACGCCTCGACGAGCAGCTCAAATCCGCCGCCGTGGCCGGGCGGGCCGACGTGCAGGACGTTGAACGCGCACGCCGGCAGCATCTCGGGCGCGTAGCGAGCGGGGCTGAAGCGCTCGCAGTCGACCCCGGGCAGCCAGCGCCGGATGCGTTGGGGAGCGATCCCGAGCGTCGCTAGGGACGCGTCGGCGGCGGCCCCGGGGGACAGCACGACCCGGCATTGGCGGTAGAAGGCCGGCAGCAGGTCCGCGCGTGCCGACGTGGACACCGCACGGTGATAGCAGGCTGCGACCGGGACACCCGCTAGCCGCGCGGTTCGCAGCGCGCTGACGGCGGCCGGCGCGGGCGCGAACACTTGCAAGACGTCATACCGGCCCTCGGCGAGCCCCGGATCGACGGCGAGCACGTCGTCGACCTCGTGCTCGCAGGTCACCCGTTGGCGCAGCTGAGCGAGCAGCTCGGTCACTCCCGGCAGTGCGCCGACGCCGTCGGCGACGACCGCGATCCTGAGCGGGCGCTTCATCGCATCAAGGATCGCCCCACCGGCGGGCGCAATCG
>JBEKRJ010000106.1:0-9878 GCA_049518835.1 Solirubrobacteraceae bacterium | reverse complement strand
GCGAGCTCCCCGAGGATCGGCTGGGTGAGGTCGAAGTCGGCCTCGGCACGATGCTCGGCGAGCACCTCGGGGGACTTGCGCTTCTGGACCAGGAAGTAGTACAGCGCGCCGACGATCATCGAGGCGCCGATGAACTCGTAGGCGCCGAAGCGGAAGTAGCAGTCCGTCCCATACACGACGCTGCGCGGCCACGCGATCTCAAACGCGATCGCCGCCCCGTACACGACGGCGAACACGTTGACGGGCAAGCCCCAGCGTCCCATGTTGAAGTACGGGCCGTGCTCGGGTCGCGGCCACTCGCCCCGCAGGCGCCGCAACAGCATCGAGCCGGTGACCCCCAGGTACGGGATGTAAAACATGATGATCGCGACCGAGGTGAGCGTCAGGAACGCCGACTGGTTGGCGATGTTGACCGCGAGCAGGATCAGCGACACGATCCCGACGAACAGCGCCGGCACGATCGGCACCTTGCGCGTGCCCGACACGCGCGCGACCGAGGAGCCGAACGGCAGCCGGCCGTCGCGCGCCATCGAGAACAGCATCCGGATGCACGCGGTCACGACCGCCAGCGTGCAGACCGTGATCGCGATCGCGGAGTCGATCAGGAAGACGTTGCCGAGCGTCTTGCCGAGCGCCTGCTTGACGATGTACGGCAGCCCGTACAGGCCGATGTTCTTGTCGTGGATGTTCTTGACCGACATCAGCGAGAACAGGATCAGCAGCGCGCCGATCGTCGCGGCGGCAAGCAGCGCGCGGATGATCGCCGGCGGCGCGTTGCGTCGCGGGTCATTGGTCTCCTCGGCGAGCGTGCCGGCCGTGTCAAAGCCGTACATCACGTATGCGCTCATGATCCCGCCGATCAGGAACGCGCCGAAGTAGCCCCACGAGTGCCCGGCGCCGGTGCCGAGCGTGTTGCCGACGACCCCGGGCCCGCGGTGAAAGTGGAACACGAGCAGGATCACGAGGATCGAGGCGCCGATCAGCTCCGCCATCACGCCGAAGTTGTTGATCCGCGCCATCACCTTGACGCCCATCATGTTGATGATCGTCGCGAACACGACCAGGATCGCCCCGAGCAGCAGCGCGTTCTTGGCGCCGTCGGGCGTGCTGTAGCTGCCGGCGTTGGCCGAACTGCCGATGAACTGCAGCTTGGTCCACACCTGCGGCAACACGACCTGCCATGCGACCGCGACCGCGGCGACGGTCACGATCGAGCCGATGATCAGGATCCAGCCGGTCATCCACGACACGAAGTCTGCGCCGATCCGCTTGGACCACTGGTACACCGAGCCGGCGAGGGGAAACTGGCCGGCCATCTCCGCGAAGCACAGCGCGACCGCCATCTGCCCCGCGAGCACGACCAGCCACGACCACCAGACCGCCGGGCCCGCGTTGAGAAATCCGAACGCGAACAGCTCGAACACGCCGGTCAGGATCGAGATGTAGCTGAACCCCGCCGCGAACGACGAGAAGCTCCCCAGCGACCGGTCCAGCTCCTGCTTGTAGCCGAACTTCGCGAGCTCGCTGCTGTCCGTGGCTCGTACGGCTGTCATCGATCAACCTCCCCGTCCCGCGCCGAATCGCAGCGCCTCGTCGAACAACACGGTCTCGACACGGTCGCCGCCGTCATCCGTCGGCCTGAGATCAATTTGACCGGGCCTGATCGGGCGGTTATATATCAGTTGTCTAACTGTGTCAACGCAACCCCAGACACCGCGCGCCGCCGCCCAGGCCCGGCAGCTGTTCATCGCCGGCGAATGGACAGCGGCCGCCGCCGGCGAGACGTTCGACGCCATCAGCCCGGCGACCGGCGAGCTGATCGCGACCGTGCCCCAGGGCGACCGCGACGACGCCCGCCGCGCGGTCGCCGCCGCCGATCAAGCGGCCGACGGCTGGGCGCGGCTGGCCGCGTTCGAGCGCGCCGCGAAGATGCACAAGGTCGCGGAGCTGATCGAAGCGCGCCGCGAGCGGCTGGCGCGCACGCTGACGCTCGACCAGGGCAAGCCGCTGCGCGCCGAGGCCTACGACGAGGTCGACGAGCTGGTCGAGTACTGGCGGATGGCCGCCGAGGACGCCAAGCGCCTGCACGGCGAGCTGCCCAACTCGTTCTCAGCGGGCAAGCGCGTGCTGCTGCAAAGACGCTCGCGCGGGGTCGTCGCCGTGATCAGCCCGTGGAACTGGCCGTACACGATGCCGGCCGAGCTGATCGCGCCGGCGCTCGCGTGCGGCAACGCGGTCGTGTGGACGCCGGCGCCGACGACCGCGGTGTGCGCGATCGAGCTCGCGCGCGCGATCGCCGACGCCGACCTGCCGCCCGGCGCGTTCAACCTCGTCACCGGGCCCGGCCCGATCGTCGGCGACGAGCTGGCGCGCAACCCCGCCACCGACGGCGTCGCATTCATCGGCTCGACCGCGACCGGCCGCCTGGTCGCGCAGGCCGCCGCCGGCAAGGCGACGCTGCTGGAGATGGGCGGCAACGGGCCGCTGGTGGTGATGGACGACGCCGACCTCGAGGCGGCCGTCGACGCGACGCTGACCGCCTGCTATCTGTGCGCCGGCCAGAGCTGCACCGCAGGCGAGCGGATCCTCGTCCATCAGGGCATCCGCGACGAGTTCGTCGAGCTGCTCGCGCGCCGGGTCGCGGAGCGAATCGTGCTCGGCGACCCGTTCGACGACGCGACCACGATGGGGCCGCTCAACAACGAGCCGGTCGCCGTCAAGATGGACGCGCACGTCGGCGACGCGATCTCGCGCGGCGCGAGCGTCGTCGCGGGCGGAGCGCGCGCCGCGGGCCACCCGACCGACCTCTACTGGCAACCCACGATCCTCACCGCGGTGCCGGCCGACGCGCGCGTCGCGGTCGAGGAGACGTTCGGGCCAATCGCCCCGGTCGTCGCGATCGAGTCGCTGCAGGACGCGATCGCGGCCGCCAACGCGTCGCCGTACGGCCTGCTCGCGGCGATCTTCACGGCCGACCTGCAGGCCGGGCTCGAGTTCGCCGACCGCGTGCGAACGGGCTGGGTGAACATCAACGAGTCCAGCAACTACTGGGAGGCGCACCTCCCGTTCGGCGGTCGCGCTGGCTCGGACAGCGGCATCGGGCGGGTCGGCGGCGCCCACGTGATGCACGCCTTCACCGAGCTGCAGACGGTCGTGATCACGCCGCACGCGCCGCGTGATTAAGGGCCCGCCGGGCCCTTAATTACAGGACCGAGCGGATCTCGCGTTCGAACGTCGTGACGTGCTGCGCGAGCACGGCCCGCGCGCGCTCCGCATCGCCGGCGGCGATCGCGGTGAGCACGTCCTCGTGCTCGTGCACGCGCGCGAGCAGGTGCGGGAGCCGATCGAGCACCAGATGCCAGATCCGCAGCGACAGGTTCAGGTAGCGCGTCAGCGTCTGCTCGAGGTACGGGTTGGCGGCGCAGCGGAACACGAACCGGTGCACGCGCGCGTCGAGCGCGATCAGCGTCTCGTAGTCGTCGGAGCCCTCGCTGTCGGCGAGCTCCTCGAGCAGCTCCGCGAGCTCCTCGCGCTGAGCCGGCGTGATCCGCTGCGCGGCGCGGAACGCGGCGTGGCCCTCGAGCTGCGCGCGCACATCGGAGATGTGCGCGAGATCGGTGATGTTGATCTCCGACGCGAACGTCCCGCGGCGCGGGAACACGGTCACGAGGTTCTCGAGCGCGAGCCGCTTGATCGCCTCGCGCACGGGCGTGCGGCCCATCTCGAGCTCGGTGCCGATCAGGTCCTCCTCGATCGGCGCCCCGGGGGCGATTCGCAGCGTCACCAGCCGGTCGCGCAGCGCGACATATGCCCGGTCGGCCAGCAACTCGCGCCCCGCGCCGGCGGCCCCTCGCGCGCGATCGACGCGCGGCTTCACCGCGCGACCGCCTGAGCGGATTGACGGGCGCCCCCCACAGCTGATATATGAGTCATCGATTACGAGTTTAACAGCGGGACCGCAAGGCGCTCGGAGCAAATGGCATCGGCAGCAGGCAGCAGCGAGGCCGCGCGCGTCGTCAGCAGGATCGCCGACGGCGAGGCCCGCGCGGCGCAGGCGCTGATCGCCGACCTCGCCCGTGAGACCCCGATCCTGAGCTCGCGCGGCCTGTCGGAGCAGTGCGGCGGCCGGATCCTGCTCAAGGCCGAGAACCTGCAGCGGACCGGGTCGTTCAAGCTGCGCGGCGCGACGCACAAGCTCGCGCGCCTGCAGCAACCGCGCGGCGTGACCGCGGGCAGCGCCGGCAACCACGCTCAGTCGCTCGCATACGCCGCCCGCGCGCACCATCTCCCGTGCGAGGTGTTCATGCCGCGCGAGGCGCCGGTGGCGAAGGTCGCGGCGGTCGAGGCGTTCGGCGGGACCGTGCACCTCGGCGGCGACTCGGTCGACGACTGCGTCGCCGCGGCGCGTGCCCGCGCGCAGGAGACCGGCGCCGTGTTCGTGCACCCGTTCGACGATCCGGACGTGATCATCGGCCAGGCGACGCTCGGGCTCGAGCTGCTCGACGAGGTCCCCGACCTCGCCGCCGTGGTCGTCCCGGTCGGCGGCGGCGGGCTGATCAGCGGCGTCGCCGGCGCGATCAAGGCGGCGCGCCCATCGACGCGGGTGATCGGCGTGCAGATCGACGCCTGCGCCGCGTTCCCGGCCTCGCTACGCGCGCGTCATCCGGTGATGTTCCACGCAACCGCGACGATCGCCGACGGGATCGCTGTCAAGTGCCCGGGCGAGATCACGCTGGCGCTCGTCGAGCGCTGGGTCGACGAGCTGGTCGTGGTCGGCGAGGACGAGGTCGCCGAGGCGATGGTGTGGCTGCTGGAGCGCTCGAAGCTCGTCGTCGAGGGAGGCGGCGCGGTCGGGGTCGCGGCGCTGCTGGCCGGGACGGTCACCCCCGCGCACAGCGGCTCGACCGTGCTCGTGCTGTCGGGCGGCAACGTCGACGCCGGGCTGCTGGCGATGATCGCCCAGCGCCACGAGACGATGGCGGGCCGGCGCCTGCGGCTGTTCACGCGGATCTCGGACCGGCCGGGTGGGCTGGCCGCGCTGCTGACGCGGATCGCCGGCGCCGGCGGCAATGTGGTCCAGGCCGACCACGTGCGTGAGGCGGTATCACTGCACGTGCGCGAGACCGGCGTCGAGATCGCACTCGAAACGCGTGGGCCCGAGCACGGCGACGCGATCGTCACCCAGCTCGAGCGGGCCGGGTACACCGTCCAGCGGATCGGCGACTGAGGGTCCGCGCAAGAATTGTCGGTCGGAATTGACGAGTGGCCGGGCGTGTCCGGCGCCGCCGGCTCGCCCGACAATACCGGGAGTATGCGAGGGCGGGCCGGTGGCGCCAGGCAGCCGGATGACTCGGGCGGGCCCGTTCCGGCGAGGCTGGATGCCGAGCGGGCCCAGGCCCGAGCAGACGCCGTCAAAACGACCGATAATTCTGCGCGGGCCCTGAGCTCCCGGAGCGCTCGGCTTGGCCGCTGGGCAGCTGCGCCGCGAGGTCAACCAGGCGCCGCTATGCGATTGCGTCCTTGGCCAAACGGGACTGGATGCGCGATTAGGGAAGTAGGAGGCTGAAGCGGCCAACTGTGATGTCGCCTGGGTTTGTCGGGTCGGGCTCGGGGGCGGCGCTGTGGATCGCGCTGGCGGGGTGATACCTGACGAGTCCGCGGATGATGCCGTGGCAGCTGGCAAGGACTTGCTCGTTGTCGACCAGCTGTTCGCCGGCGCGGATGTTGGTGGTCGTTTCCGTGCCGACGGCGAACTCGTGGCAGGTTCGGACGTTGGGGAAGAGCAGCGAGATGGAGTAAAAGCTGTTGGTGCTTGTGACCGCGACTCGTGCCGTGTAGCCGATCTTGAAGAGCAACTGTGGCGGCGTGGAGGAGCTGGCCGGCATCTCTCGGACGTGGATCGCCGACGCCAGCGCCCCCTGCGTAAGGTGTGGGGCCTTGGCGGGCACCAGTCCGATCGGTCCGCACGGGTACGGCCGTGGGGCGGCAATGCTGGTGCCCTGCTGCTCGCCCGGTCGCGCGCGCGTGACGATCAGGTAGGCGCCGTCGGGCCCGACGGTCGGGACGGTCACCGTTCGCCCGCCGCCGGACACGTAGCTGAGGCTGGCCGTCTCGGGGCCTAACAGCCCGAAGTAGACGTCGCGCGTCTCCTGCGTGGGGCACGGGATCTGGTTGCGCCTGCTGAACGCGGCAAGGCACCCGCCGCCCGCCATCGCGCTCGTCGGCAGCCCCCAAATGATCACGTTGATGAAGCCGTTGCCGCGCGCGTCCAGCGGCGCACAGCTCGCCTGGTCCTGGTAGTTCTCTGAGAAAGGGTGGAAGCGGGATCGTCGCCAAACGACCCGTCTTCTCCGAGCGCCCCGATCGTGCCGTCGGTCAGCCGGCCGACCTGGAGGCACACATCACCGCGAGTGGTGCGCACCGTTCGCAGCCCCCACGCCAGACCACCAGCCGGGTCGGCCACATGGAGGGGCAGCAGCTTCGCGGTCGCCGGATTCGCGGCGCCGTAGCCGGCGGTGGGGACCGGCGGAACCTTCGGGCCTGCCGGAGCGCCGGTGAGAAGGATGCCGGCTGCAAACGCTGCCCCCGTACCGAGGACCGCCAGTGCGGGCACGATGAGCAGCGTCCGCGGCCGCATCGACCTCACCCATCGCGGTCGCCGGCTGACACGTTCCGCTCGAGATGGACGCGGCTCGGCGGTTGCGGGCGCGGGTC
This sequence comes from Solirubrobacteraceae bacterium, assembly GCA_049518835.1. Lineage (GTDB taxonomy): Bacteria > Actinomycetota > Thermoleophilia > Solirubrobacterales > Solirubrobacteraceae > Palsa-465. Next base: position 3,164 of record JBEKRJ010000106.1, on the reverse strand, counting down.
AGCTCGGCTCCGAGGCGATCGATGAAATCAGGCATTGCTGGTCCCTTCCATGGCGCTTCGCAGGACCCCGAGCGCGCGGCTCACGCGTTTTCGGACAACGGATTCCGAGCACTTCAACTGCGCCGCGATCTCCACGTACTCGCGCTCATCCAGCACTCGCGCCTGCAGCGCTTGCAGCTGATCGGGATCCAGCCGCAAGGCCAACTCACGCATCAGATCGGTCTCAGCGGAGATCTCCTCGACCCGCTCGAGATCACGATCGTCGAGCACCACCGGCTGCATCGCCAACCGCCGACGTGCACGATCGTCGACGGTGCCTCGGCGTTGGCCGTCGATCAACAGGTTCCGCGCGGTGAGCAACAGCCAGGCGACCGGGATCGGCGGCACGGCGCGCTGAGGATCCCGTTGCCGAGCGTCTTGCCGAGCGCCTGCTTGACGATGTACGGCTGTTCATGGGCGGGCTGCTGTCGTCGGCGCCGTTGTCGGCGTTTGAGGAGGGGTACGTGCGGTGACTGGTGGAGCGTGGGTTTCGGCCGGGGGCGGCAGCCGATCGGATCGGGCAGTTCCGGGCTCTGAGCGGCTGGCTGGGCGCTCGGGGGCTTGCCGGTCGCCGAGTTGGATCCGGAGCGTTTAGAGGAGTTCTTGGACGCCCGGCGTGCGGCCGGCTACCGGTCCTATGTGGCGGCCTCGAGCGTGCGGCTGCCGCTTGCGTACCTGATCGGGGTCGGGGTCACGCCGGTACTCGACGTATCGACGGCGCTGTCGCCGGTCGATCGTCTGCTCGAGAAGTACCGTCGGCATCTTGCTGCTCGAGCGGCGTCTCGCGGAGGCGACGATCGCCGGCTATGAGCGCGTGGCACGCGTCGTCCTGAAGCATCGCCCGCGTCGTTGCGGAGGACTTGAGCTCGAGCGACTCTCGACAGCTGACGTGAGCGAGTTCGTCGCGTTCGAGTGCCAGCGGCTGACCGACGGGGCGGGGCGGGGCCGCGACGCGTCGCGCAATGGCCGCGTCGCCGGGTCCGGCGACGCGTCCCGCGGCGGTAAGCCCCGGAGCTCGCGCCGGGTCGAGTCCCGCGGTCCAGGATCCGAACTGATCGTAATTACTGTCGTACTCGGTGCGCGGTGTTCGCGTCGCCAGGCTGCCGACGGATCGGCGGCTCGCCGCAGGTCCGCGCCGCCAGCGGCCCAACCAGACATCGCCAAGCTGCTCGGCCTTAGACGCCAGGCGTCTACGTCGCACCCCCAACGCCCGCGGCTTCTAGCCCCCGCCGGCCGACCACGCAGTCAGAGAATGGCCCGCCGGCCACCGCTCCATCGTGGGATCACGCCAGTAGCCAACGCCTGGCCCCGCGCCGCCAACGCGAGCGGACGACCGGACCCGCACGCCAGCTGCGCGACGGCACCCGAGCCGAACCACCCCACAAGGGGGCCGCCCGGCGGCGCCGAACCGGCGAACCGGGCGGGGTAGGCCGGCATCTGAAAGTGACGCCGGACGTAACGCCAACATGCCACCCGTGACCACCCCGCTGCACCTCCGAGCGTGGAGAGAACACCGCCACCTCTCCCAACGACGCCTCGCCCAGAAAGCACACGTCGCCCACACCACCATCGGCAGCATCGAGAACGGCAGGATCAGCAGCCCCCGACTCGCGACAGCCCTCGCCCAGGCGCTCGACACGAGCGTCAACCGCCTCCACGAGCCACCACCAGCACCCCGCCAGCGACGGCAACAGCCGCGCACAATCACACCGGAAAAAGGGTCCAGCAAAAATGCCACAGGACATTAGACCCTATGGAGGATGATTGGCGGCGGCGAACGTTGCTCACTTGACAGACGTCCCTCCATATGAGTAGTGCTCCGTTAGGTTGGTGAAGCCCGTAGATGGTGGTCGGGCGCCAGCTCGCTGCGGCATGGGGAGCCACGTCCCGTGCCGGCAGACGCTCGACCCTGCAGCTGATCCTCGCGAGTCCCACGAGGCTCTCACCACCGCTGGAGCAGAAGCGATCACCGGTCCAGACGGGCCCTCGCGCGGCGGGAACGAGGCATGCGTCCTGGCAGGGGCGCGGCCGCGGCGGCGAACTCAGCGGGCGGCGCGCGTGCTTGGCGCCGGCTCACGTTCCGGTCGCGACGCCGACGCGCGCGTCGAGGCTGGAACGACGTTACAGCCGGTGATCTGACCGTCTCGGGTGTCACGTTGTGGTCGTCTGCGGGACACAACGTGACGTGCCCGGGTGCGACTTTGCCGGTACGTCACGTTTGGCGACCGGCCGGCGCTTCTGGAATCCTCAGACGCGCTCGATCCGCCGGCCTCGCCGCGATCGGCTCCGATCAACCGGCGCTTGCGAGCCAAGATCAGCCCTCGGGCAGCACTCAGCTCAGCGCCGCTGGGCCGGCGCTTCATCGACGCGAACAGCTCGCCGCCGAACTCGACCAACCGTTCGCAGTGCTCGGGCAAGCTTCCGCTCAGACAGACCAGCAAGGTCCCCATCGCGATCCTGCTCGAAGACGGCGTGCGGACACCAGAATTCGACCAGCCCCGAGGCAACTCCCTCAACAACACGGAGCACTACTGATGAGAAATGCCCGTCGTAACTGCTTTACCATCTTCCGGTATTTCACTGATCCGCGTACGGCCCAAGGCCCCTAGACCCGGGTTCCGCACGAATCATCGAATAGCTGCGGAACTCAGGCTAGAACTAACCTAGCTTAGCTAGCTAGTTCCCCGGGAAAATCGCGGTCCTGTCCGATGTGGGTGCTAGAAACTCCTGCCTATGACAAATATCTGGTTTGCGGTGTCAGGATGTTGAGGGTGACGCCGGATCGGCAGCGGTGCTTGCTGGAGGCGGTGTGGCCGGTGGGGTTGGCGGTGCTGCCCGGTCATCGTGGCGCGGGGCGCAGCTTGCTGGCTGCTTGGCTGAGAGTGAGATGAAGAACATCGTTGACCATTACCCCGAGGAGTGTTCGGGGTGCGGTCGGGAGTTCACCGACAGTGAGAAGGTGCCGCGGATCGGGGCGGGGCGCCACCAGGTTGCCGAGCTCTTGGGCACGCCGCGACCGCAAACACAGTTCGCCGCCGCCCCCAAAGAGCCTTCTTATGGAAAGCCAGGGGAACTGCGAAGCTAAGGAGAGCAGATCAACAGGTCCAGTAGCCGCAAAACGCAAG
>JBEKRJ010000105.1:0-11753 GCA_049518835.1 Solirubrobacteraceae bacterium | reverse complement strand
GAGCTGGCGTTCGTAGGCGAGCGCCTGCCACGGGGCGCCGGGGTGGTCGGCCAGCGGCGCGACCCGGTCGGGCCCGGGCGCGAGCAGCTCGAGCACGCGCGCCTCGGCATACGCGCGCTTGCGCTTGCCGACGAGCGCCCGGACGCGGTCGCCGGGCAGCGCGCCGGCGACGAACACGACGTAGCCGTCGGCCCGCGCGACGCCGGCGCCGCCGTACGCGAGCGACTCGATCGTCAGCTCGAGCTGATCGCCGCGGGCGGGCCTGGTAGACGTGGTCGTGCTCGCGTGCACGGCGTCTAGGATGCCAGCGGATGGATCTCGACGCCTACCGGGTCTCAGTGGAGTCGTTCATGAGCGAGCTGACCGGCGCCTTTTATCGCCACTACGCCGGGCTCGACGAGGACTTCGCGATCGAGCCGGTGTACGCGGCGCACGCGGAGCTGTTCACGCGCGGCGCGGTCGAGTCGCTGCGATCGCTGACGGCCGCGGCGCCGGAGGCAGCGAGCAGCAGCGGCGGCTGCGGATGCTGCTGGACTTCGCGGTCGAGGGCCTGATCGGGCAGCAGACCAAGGAGATCGAGGGCGAGCTTGCGCGGCGCGAGGCCAGCCTGTCGATCGAGCTCGACGGCGAGCGGCTCGGCTTCAGAGAGTCGGCGGTCGCCCAGGCCAACGAGCCCGACCCGGCGCGGCGCGGGACGCTCGAGCAGGCCCGCCTGGAGGTGCTCGCCGACCAGCTCGGGCCGCTGTACGAGCAGCTCGTCGAGACCCAGCACGCAACCGCGGCGCAGCTCGGATACGACAGCTACCGCGAGCTGTGCGCGCAGTGCAAGGGCTTTGACCTCGCCGAGTTGCACCGCCAGACGGCCGCGTTCAGCGCCGCGACCGAGTCCGCCTACCCGCGGCTGGTCGAGCCCGAGCTGGCGCGCACGCTCGGGATCGGCCTGGGCGAGCTGCGCCGGGCCGACCTGCCGCGCCTGTTTCGCGCCGCCGACGACGATCGGCACTTCCCCGCGCAGCAGCTCGTCTCGAGCCTGCGCGAGACGCTCGCCGGGCTCGGAATCGCGCTCGATCGCCAGCCGGGCGTGGTGCTCGACCTCGAGCCGCGACCGCTGAAGTCCCCGCGCGCGTTTTGCGCGCCGGTGCGCGTGCCCGGCGAGGTGTACCTGGTGATCGCGCCGGTCGGGGGGCGCGAGGACTTCGCCGCGCTGTTTCACGAGGGCGGCCACACCGAGCACGCCGCCCACGTCGATCCGTCGCTGCCGTTCGAGTTTCGCTATCTGGGCGACAACGCGATCACGGAGGCGTTCGCGTTCCTGCTCGAGCACCTCGTCGACGATCCGGTGTGGCTGGCGCGGCGACTCGGCGTCGACGAGCGCGCGGCCGCGCAGCTGGCGGCCCACGCGCGGGCGGTGCGGCTGATCTACCTGCGCCGGTACGCGGCCAAGCTCGCCTACGAGCTCGAGCTGCACGGCGACGACGACGGGGGTGATCGCGGGCTCGACGCGCTGTCGGCCCGCTATGCGCAGCTGCTGTCGTCCGGGCTGCAGGTCCAGTGGCCGCGCGAGCCGTTCCTGGCCGATGTCGACCCCGGCTTCTACTGCTCCTGCTACCTGCGCGCGTGGGCGCTCGAGACGCACCTGCGGGCCTACCTGCGCGAGCGCTTCGGGCCGGCGTGGTTCGAGTCCGCGCACGCCGGCGCCGCGCTGCGCGAGCTGTGGCGCGAAGGCCAGCGCCTGACCCTCGACGAGCTGCTGGCGAAGGTGTCCCCAGAGCGCCTGGAGTTCGGCGTGATGCTGGCCGACCTAGGCCTCGAGTAGGAACTCGAGCAGCGCCTTCTGGGCGTGGCGGCGGTTCTCGGCCTGGTCCCAGATCCGCTGGCGGGCGCCGTAGAGCACCTCCGGCGTGATCTCCTCGCCGGGGTGCGCCGGGAGGCAGTGCAGCGCGAACGCGTGCTCGTGGGCGCGGTCGAGCAGCGCGTCGTCGATCCGGTAGGGAGCGAGCGCTGCGCGGCGCTGCGCGGCGGTCTGCGGGTCGTCGTTCATGCTCACCCACACGTCGGTGTAGACGGCGTCGGCGTCGGCGACCGCCTCGAGCGGGTCGCGCGTGAGCAACGTGCCGTTCGGTGAGTCCGGCAGCGCATAGCCCTCCGGCGAGGCTATCCGGATCTCGACCCCGGCCAGCCCGCCGACGACCGCGAGCGAGCGAGCGACGTTGTTGCCGTCCCCGACGTAGGCGAGCGTCAGCCCCTCGAGCCGGCCGAACGCCTCCCTGAGCGTCAACAGGTCACCCAGCGCCTGGCAGGGATGATGCCCGGCGCTGAGCATGTTCACGACCGGCACCGTCGCGTAGCGCGCCAGCTCGTCGACGAGCTCGTCGGGGCCGGTCCGGATGCCGATCGCCGCGACGTGGCGGGAGAGCACGTACGCGGTGTCGCGCAGGGCCTCGCCGCGGCTGAGCTGCAGGTCCTCGGTCCGCAGCACCATCGGATGCCCGCCCAGCTCGACGATCCCGGTCTCAAACGAGGTCCGCGTGCGCGTCGAGGGACGCTGGAACAGCAACGCCACCGTCCGGCGCGCGAGCGCGTCGGAGCTGTACGGCGCCGCCTTCAACGCCGCCGCGCGGTCCAGCAGGCGGTTCAACTCGGCGCTCGTGAGCTCTGACCCGGTGAGGAAGTGGCGTGGCAGGTCGCGCAGTTTAGGTCCTTGCGTCTGATGGGCTCTGCCCAGCAGGTCGAGCGCAGGTGGCGCACTGTATCGCCGGCTTCACGGCAGTCGTTGCTCGGGCAGCAGCCTCAAGGCATCGCAGTGGCGCGGACGCAGCGCCCCGAAGTGCCGATGATCCAGGGTCGCGAGCTTGGGCTCGTCCAAGCGCTCGACGATCGCGAGTACCGAAGCATCGACAAACCCGATGTCGGCATCTGAATGACGATCGCAGACCTGTCGGACGCGGGCGTAGTCGGCGCGTTGCAGGCTCTCGACGACGTAGATGCCATCCTCGATGTCGGCCAGCAGCGCGGCGAGCGCGCCGGGGTCAAGGCGTTGACAGATCCAGTAGTCGATTTCGACCAGCACGGGGGCCGGGATCAGGAGCGCCTCCTCGCTTGACTCGATCAGCGAGCGACAGGCGCCGTGATACTGGTCCGAGCGGTCAAGCGAGGCGTACAGCGGGCCCGTGTCGAGAATCAGTGCCAAGCGCGGGGCTGCGGCCGCTGCACCGCTGTCCGCATGGACGTGTCGGTCGATCCGGAAGCGCCGACCCCGAGGCTGCGCGGAGCCCGCTGCGCACGTGCGACACTTTCCTCGAGGGCCTCGCGCACCACGGTCGCCATCGACACGCCTCGGTCGGCCGCGATCTGCCGCAGGCGGTCACGAAGCTCTTCAGGGATCATCAGGGTGGTGCGCTGCATGTCCACCAAGTTTATCGACCTTGGTGGCGCGAGCCGGACTGCGTCAAACTACGGAGTGAGGACGAGTAAGTCATCTCAGCAGCCATCAACAACAAAGCCCCGATGTGGAGCACACCTGCCCGCGGCGACAATCGTGTGCAGATCGCAACTCCAGGCTCTGGCAGGAGGGCACGATGGTATCCACGAGGCACGTTTAGATGGCCGTCCCGGACTGTTGCCGCGACCGCGATGCGGTGGTCGCGAAGACCGGATTGCAGCTGCGCAGCCACGCCATGAGCAGGCCTGGTCACGAGCCCGAGTGGGAGTCAGGCGTGCAAGAGCTCACGGCCGTGCTCGCACGCGAGCATCTCTCGCACGCGCTGCCGGCGGGCATCCGCCAGCTTGCGCACGAGTTCGCCTACGGCGTGCTTGGCGCCCTGTTCGCGCATTTCGCGACCTCGGACGGTTCGGGCGGCGAGCTGGCCGACGACCTCGAGCGGCTGGCTGACATCCTCGAACGTGCGGTCGTGGATCCTCGCCCCGTCACGGCGGACGAGGCTCCACCGGAAACGGTCGTCACGCATCTGTTCTCACGGCTTGCCCGGATCCGCGAGGCGATGCTGCTGGATGCGCGCGCGATCTACGAGGGCGACCCGGCGGCGCGGAGCATCGACGAGGTGATCGTCGCCTACCCGGGCTTCCTCGGGATCGCCGTGTACAGGCTCGCGCACGAGCTCCACGATCGCGCCCCGCTGTTCGCGCGGTTGCTGACCGAGGTGGCGCACAGTGCAACTGGGATCGACATCCATCCCGGCGCGCACATCGGGCCGTCGTTTGCGATCGACCACGGGACCGGGATCGTGATCGGCGAGACAGCCGTGCTCGGAGCGCGCGTGAGGCTGTATCAGGGCGTGACGCTCGGTGCGGCCCGGGTCAACAAGCGCCTCGAGCGCGTCAAGCGCCACCCGACGATCGGCGATCACGTCGTGATCTACGCCAACGCGACGATTCTCGGTGGCGACACGGTGATCGGTCACGGCAGCCGGATCGGCGGCAACGTGTGGCTCACGCGCAGCGTCCCGCCTTACTCGATCGTCACTCCGACCGCGCGCGTCGAGCGTCGCGTCGGTGACTCGAGTCCTGCCGACGACCTGATCGAATTCAACATCTAACTGACACGCGCGGGCCGCGATCTGTCAGCGCGCGCACGGAGACAAGCATGCGATTCAACAACGTCCTCGAGACGATCGGTAACACGCCGCACATTCGGATCAACCGTCTGTTCGATCCACGCGTCGAGGTGTGGATGAAGGCCGAGCGGACCAACCCCGGCGGCAGCATCAAGGATCGCATCGGGCTGGCGATGATCGAGGATGCCGAGCGCCGGGGCCTGCTCGGTCCGGGCAGCGTGATCGTCGAGCCGACGTCGGGAAACACCGGCGTCGGGCTGGCGATCGTCGCCGCCGTCAAGGGCTATCGCCTGCTGCTGGTGATGCCCGAGTCGATGTCAATCGAGCGCCGTCGCTTGTTCGCCGTGTACGGCGCTGACCTCGAGCTGACACCCCGCGAGCTCGGAATGCGGGGAGCGATCGACCGGGCCACGGCGATCGTGGACCAGACGCCGGAGGCGTGGATGCCGCAGCAGTTCGAGAACGAGGCCAACGTCGAGGTGCACAGGCGCCAGACGGCGGCCGAGGTTCTCCGGGACTTTCCGGACGGGATCGACTTCCTCGTCACCGGGGTCGGGACCGGTGGTCACATCAGCGGCGTCAGCGAAGTGCTCAAAGAGCACTTTCCACACTTGCAGACGTTCGCGGTCGAGCCGGCGCGTTCGCCGGTGATCAGCGGCGGACAGCCCGCGCCGCATCGCCTGCAGGGGATCGGGGCCGGGTTCGTGCCCCATAACCTTCATCTCGAAACGATCGACGGCACAATTCAGGTAAGCGAGGAGGACGCGTTTGCCTATGCAGTGCGCGTCGCTCGCGAGGAGGGGATCTTCGTCGGTCCGTCGTCTGGCGCCGCGCTGGCTGCCGTCGCACAGCTGCTTGCGGACGTCCCGGACGCAAGCGTGATCCTGACCTTCTCCTACGACACCGGTGAACGGTACTTCTCCGTCGAGGGGCTGTTCGATGCCGACGGCGAGTCCGTTCGGGCGGCGGCGCAAGCAACCGCTTAGGGCCGGCAAAGCACAACGAAGATTCGAAAGGAACCAAGATGGCTACAACTGCAGAACCCCGCCTGGCGCTTGGCGATGCTGCCGCGCGTCAGCTCGCGAACGCGCAGAAGACGGCGCCGACGATGCTCTCGATCACGCCGCGGTGGCTGGTCCACCTGCTTCCGTGGGTGGCGGTAGAGGCCGGCATTTACCGGCTCAACCGGGTCAAGGATGAGTCACGGGTTGTCACCGCGTGCTCCCAGCGAGAGGACGAGCGCGAGCTCGCGGAGACGTTCGTCGACTACGAGGAGAGCCCGCGCGAGTTCTACCTGAGCTCGGTCACCAGCGTGGTCGATGTTCACACCCGGGTGTCAGACCTGTACAGCAGCCCCCACGATCAGATCAAGGAGCAGCTGCGACTGGCAATCGAGACGATCAAGGAGCGCCAGGAGTCCGAGTTGCTGCACAACCGCGACTACGGGATCGTCACCAACATCGCGCCGGCGCAGAAGATCAAGACGATGGCGGGGCCGCCGACCCCGGACGACCTCGACGAGTTGATCGCGCTGGTGTGGAAGGAACCGGCCTTCTTCCTCGCCCACCCGCGCGCGATCGCGGCGTTCGGCCGCGAAGCGACCCGCCGCGGCGTTCCGCCGGCGACGGTCAGCCTGTTCGGCTCGCCGGTGATCACCTGGCGGGGGATCCCGATCGTGCCCAGCAACAAGCTGGAGGTCAAGGACGGGACGACGCAGATCCTGCTGATGCGCACCGGCGAAAGCCGCCAGGGCGTCGTCGGCCTCTACCAGCCGGGGCCGTCGGGCGACCAGGGGCTCGGACTGTCGGTGAAGTTCATGGGCATCAGCCGCAAGGCGATCTCCTCGTACCTGATCTCGCTGTACTGCTCGGCTGCGATCCTGACCGATGACGCGGTGGCGGTGCTCGAGCAGGTCGATGTCACCAAGTACCACGAGTACGAGCATGCCTACCGCAAGTAACCACAACGGCAGCGCACGCAACGGCTACCAGCCGCCCGGTAACCCGCAGGCCACGGCGGCCTCCGCCGGCGTGCAGCAGGGCGGCCCGTTTGACCTGGCAGAGATCGAGCGGCTGGCAAACGAGATCTTCAGGGCGATGCCGGGCGCAGTCTTGCCCGGGCTTGACCCTGCGCAGCTCGATCCGGTGGCGCTCGATTCCCAGCGCGCGGCGCTGCGACCGCCGGCGGTCACCCCGCCGGCGGTCAACGGACAGCTGAGCGAGGCGCAGAATGCGCTGCGAGGGCTGGCTGACGAGCTCGACGCCGCGACCGCGGGCTTGCATCCCGCGGCCGCGCCCCCGGCTCACTGGTCCTACGTGCTCGACGCTGGGCGCAACGAGGCGGGCTCGCCCGGAGCATTGCCGCGATCGGCGGGCGGTGGGTTGTTCGCCCTTAGCGGAGATCCGATCTCGCTCGACGCCCTCGGCCTGGCGGCCCTGCCCCGCGGAGCCGTCGAGGACCCGTTCGGCGCAACGCACTACCTCGTCGAGGAGGCGCAGCGACGGCCGCGTCCGATCGCAGACGCACAGGTGCCGTCCCCGCCGACGGGGGCGCCGCAGGCGCACCCCGGCTTCGACGTGGACGCGATCCGGGGCGAGTTCCCGCTGCTGGCCGAGACTGTCCACGGGCACCCGCTCGTGTGGCTGGACAACGGTGCGACGACGCAAAAGCCGCAGGCGGTGATCGACCGCCTGTCGGAGTTCTACCGGCACGAGAACTCCAACATTCATCGCGGCGCGCACGAGCTCGCCGCACGCGCAACCGACGCCTACGAGCACGCCCGGGACACAGCAGCACGCTTCCTGCACGCGTCGTGCAGCGAGGAGATCGTGTTCGTGCGCGGGACGACCGAGGCGATCAACCTCGTCGCCCAGGCCTGGGGCCGGGAGAACGTGTCGCCGGGCGACGAGATCCTGATCACGTGGCTCGAGCATCACGCCAACATCGTCCCCTGGCAGCAGCTTTGCGCGGAGACCGGCGCGCGGCTGTGCGTGGCGCCGGTCGACGACCGCGGCCAAGTGATGCTCGACGAATTCGCGCGGCTGCTGTCGGAGCGCACCCGGCTGGTCGCGTTCTCGCATGTGTCCAACGTGCTAGGGACGATCACGCCGGCAGCCGAGATGACCGAGCTCGCGCACCGCTACGGCGCACGCGTGCTGATCGACGGCGCGCAGGCCGTGTCGCACCTGCCCGTCGACGTGCAGCTGCTCGACAGCGACTGGTACGTGTTCTCCGGACATAAGGTGTTCGGTCCGACGGGAATCGGCGTCCTGCACGGAAAGCGCGAGCTGCTGGACTCGATGGCACCGTGGCAGGGCGGCGGCAACATGATCCAGGACGTGACCTTCGAGCACACCGAGTACCAACCGGCGCCGATGCGCTTCGAGGCCGGCACGGCGAGCATCGCCGATGCCGTCGGGTTGGGCGCGGCGCTCGAGTACGTCGAGCGGATCGGCCGCGAGAACATCGCCCGTCACGAGCACGAGCTGCTCGGCTACGCCACGAGCCGGCTGGCGACAATCCCGGGGTTGGAGCTGATCGGTACCGCGCCTGAGAAGGCGGCCGTGCTTGCGTTCGTCCTGGGCGGGCTCGCTCCCGAGCAGGTCGCAGCCGAGCTCGACCGCGAGGGGATCGCGGTGCGGGCCGGTCATCACTGCGCGCAGCCGATCGTCCGCCGCTTCGGTCACGAGGGCACCGTCCGCGCCTCGCTGGCGCTCTACAACACCTGCGAGGACGTCGACGCGCTGATCGCGGCGTTGCGGACGATCGCGACCCGCAGCGTCGATCTGGCCGGCTGGGTGCGGCGATGATCGGCGCTTGATTGCGCGGGGGGCTGCGGTCGGCGCTCAGCCGCGACCGGCTCGCAGCCCAAACCCGCGCAGCACCAGCAGCGCCTTCTCGCCCAGCGTGCCACGTCCGGGCAGGACGCCGAGCTGCACGGCGGCGTCATAGAGGTCGAACAGCGCCCGCACGCGGTACAGCTTGTCGCCGCCGAGCTCGCAATAGAACACGCAGTGCACGATCACGAACTTGTTCGACGCCGGCAGCCCTTCGAGCGGGCCCTTGTGCGTCGCCAGCAGCTTCGCGGGCGCGGCGAGAAAGCGCCCGTTCGTCAGCCGGTCCCCCGTCGCCTCCAGACGCGCGTCGGGAAACGCCGCCCACAGCCGCTCGGCGTGGCGTGTCAGCGACTCGATCCCCTCCAGCGGCTCGGGCGTCACCGGGTCCTCGTAGTGCACGCCGGGCAGGCAGGACTGCTCGAACGCGCCCGCGTCACGCCCTGACCAGGCGGCCTCCCACTTGTCCATCAGCTCGTCGACGCTCACTCGAACACCGGCACGCCGGCTTCGGGCGTGGACGCGAGCGCGTAGCGGCGGCGAGGGATTCGCCCCGCCTGCCGGGCGAGCAACCCCGCCTCGACCCCAAGCCGGATCGCCCGCGCCATCGCGGCGGGGTCGTGCGAACGCGAGATCGCGCTGGCACACAGGACCGCGTCGCAGCCCAGCTCCATCGCCAGCGCGCCGTCGGACGCGGTGCCGACGCCGGCGTCGAGGACCACCGGCACCCCGGCGCGCTCGACGATGATCGAGATGTTGTACGGATTGCAGATTCCCATCCCGCTGCCGATCGGCGAGCCGAGCGGCATCACGGCGGCGCAGCCCACGTCCTCGAGCCGGCGCGCGAGCACCGGGTCGTCGGTCGTGTACGGAAGCACGACGAAGCCCTCGTCGACCAGCTCCTCCGCCGCCGCCACGAGCTCGACCGCGTCGGGCAGCAGCGTGCGATCGTCGCCGATCACCTCGAGCTTGATCCAGTCGGTCGCGAACGCCTCGCGCGCAAGCTGCGCGGTCAGCACCGCGTCGCGGGCGGTGAAGCAGCCGGCCGTGTTGGGCAGCGTCTCGACGGCGGCGGCGCGCAGGACGTCGAGGATCGAGCCGCGGGCGCCGGGATCCAGGCGGCGCAGCGCGACCGTGCACAGCTCCGCGCCGGACGCGGCCAGCGCCTGCGCCAGCAGTTCGTGGTTGACGAAGCCGCCGGTGCCGAGGATCAGCCGCGAGTGCAACTCGCGCCCGGCGATCGTCAACGGTGCTGTGCTCATCTCGCTCATCCTCCCTGAATCGCCGACAAGACCTCGACCCGCGCGTGCTCGGACAGCTCCGTGTCAGGCCATCGGCCGCCGGGGACCGCGCCGGCGAATCGCTCCGGCGCGAACGCGCCGGCGAGCTCGGGCGGCGCCGGCTCTGGCCCGCTCCCCCCGGCCAACGCACCGGCGACGAGCTCGGCAGTCACCGGCGCCAGCAGGATGCCGTTGCGATGATGCCCGGTCGCCCAGTGCAGGCCGATCGCGTCGCCGGCTCCGATCACGGGGGCATTATCGGGGGTCGCGGGGCGCAGCCCGGCCGCGAGCTCGTCGATCACGAGCTCCGACACGCCTGGAATCAGCTCGCTGGCGTCGCGCAGCAGCTCGAACGCCGCGCCGGCGGTCACGGTCGTGTCAAAGCCGCGCTCCTCCATCGTCGCGCCGATCACGTAGCGCCCGTCGCCGCGCGGCACGACGTACGTGCTCGCCAACCGCGTCACGCGCGTGAGCAGCCCGGGCCCGGTGCGATCGTGCAGGCGCATGATCTGTCCCTTCACGGCGCGGACCGGGACGGGCGCCGGGACGCCCTCGATCAGGGGGGACCACACGCCGGCGGCGATCACGACGTGCTCGGCGTCGACATGCGTCCCGCCGGCCAGCGCCACGCCGCGCACGCGGCCGTCGGTGATCGTCAGCCGCGCCACCTGCGCGCCGGCGCGCACCTCCCCGCCGCGCCGGACGATCGCCTCGACCAGCGCGGCGGTCAGCTTCCGGGGGTCGATCGCGTGGTCGTCGGGGACGTCCAGCGCCAGTCGCAGCGTCGGCGCAAGCGCCGGCTCCAGGCGCCGCGCGGCGCTGGCGCGCAGCCGAGCGACGCGCAGCCCGAAGCTGGCGCGCAGCGCCAGCTCGCGCTCGAGCGCCTGCGCCTCGTCGGCGTCACGCGCGGCAAGCAGCGTCCCGCAGCGGAGGTAGCCGACGTCCTCACGTCCGGAGGCGGCCTGCAGCTCGGTCACGAACGCCGGGTACATCCGGGCGCTCTCCAGTCCCAGCGCGAGCAGCCGCCGCTCGCGGGCGTTGGCCTCGGCGATCGGGGCGAGCATCCCGGCCCCGAGCCACGAGGTCGCGTGGCCGGGCCGCCCGCGCTCGAGCACGACCGCGCGCAGGCCGCGCTCGCACGCGCGCCACGCGACCGCGAGGCCGATCACGCCACCGCCGATCACGATCACGTCGGAGGCTGCTGCGGTTCGATTCGACAAGGGCTCACTCCCTGCGCCGGAATTACCCAGGTCAGGTTCAGACGGTCGGCGGATCGCTCGTCCACCCTCTCAGCCCGATCGACGGGCTCCCGTGCTCAGCAATCCTAGCGCGGCGCTCTTGCCAGACTGGGTGCGTGATCGACCGACGCAAGCGCCTCGCGGCCGCCCGTCTGTACCTGATCTGCGATGCGCGCCCGGACGCATTCGTGGCCGCCGCGCTGCGCGGCGGCGTCGACATCGTCCAGCTACGGGTCAAGCAGGCCGACGACGACAGGGGGCTCGTAGCCGCGGGCCGGCGCCTCGCGGCCGTGTGCGCGGACCACGGCGCGCTGTTGATCCTCAACGACCGGCCTGACCTGGTCGCCGCCGCCGGCGCCGACGGCGTGCACGTCGGTCAGGATGACGCGCCGGTCGCGCAGGCGCGTGCGCTCGTCGGCCGCGAACGGCTCGTCGGCCTCTCGACCCACAACATCGAGCAGATCGATCGCGCGGCGACGCTCGAGGTCGACTACATCGGCGTCGGGCCCGTGCACGCAACGCCGACGAAGCCCGGGCGCCCGGCCGTCGGGCTGGGGCTCGTTCGCTACGCGGCGGCGCACGCCGCTGCACCGTTCTTCGCGATCGGCGGGATCACGGCGGGGAACGTCGCGAGCGTCTACGGCGCCGGCGCGACGCGAATCGCGGTCGTGCGCGCACTGACCGAGGCCGACGACCCCGAGCGGGCGGCGCGGGAGCTTTCAAGCGCGGTGGCGGCGGCCGGTGAGGTAGGCGTTGGCGGCGCGTAGTCGCAAGCGGGGTCGCAAGCACCGGGCTGACCCGGTGGTGGCGCAGGCTGACCCGGTGGTG
>JBEKRJ010000104.1:0-9899 GCA_049518835.1 Solirubrobacteraceae bacterium | reverse complement strand
GCCCACCTGGCCTTGCGCGGCGCGGCGCACGGTCTCGACCGCGCGCTCAGCCCGCGCGAGCACCTCCCGCGCCTCGTCAAGCAGAACCTCACCGACCTTCCGTCAACGCGGTGCCGCGGAAGCTCCGTTCGAACAGCCTCACGCCGAGTTGCAGCTCGAGAGTGCGGATCTGCTAGGAGAGCGACTGCTGGGCGATGTGCAGGCGCCGGGCCGCTTGCGTGAAGCTGTGTTCCTCTGCGACAGCGAGGAAGTAGCGCAGCTGTCGCAGTTCTGGATCCACGCTCAACGAGTCTCGACTTGCCACAGGCTCAGCCTGTGGCCCGCCAGGCGATAGGTGTTGCTCGGTCCCGCTGCTCGTAGCTACGGTGGTCGGCATGACGATGAACGCTTCCCGTGTCTGGTTGATCACCGGCAGCTCCGCCGGGTTTGGCCAGGCGATCGCCCGCGCCGCACTGGCTCGCGGTGACCAGGTAGTCGCGACCGCTCGGCGTCCCGAGACGCTTGAGACGCTCGTGAGCGGCACCCCCGACCACGTCCCGCGCTCCCCGTCGACGTGACGCGGCCACAGACCGGCCGGGACGCAATCGCACAGACACTCGACCCATTCGGCCGTCTTGACGTGCTCGTCAACAACGCCGGATATGGAACCGTCAGGGCGGTCGAGGAGATTGATCTGTCGGATCTGCGGACCGTGATGGACACGATGTTCTTCGGGCCCGTCGCGCTAACGCAAGCCGTGCTGCCGCACATGCGAGCACAAGGATCCGGCGCGATCGTGCAGATGAGCTCGATGGGCGGTCAAGTCACCGCCCCCGGATTCGGCGCATACTGCGCCGCGAAGTTCGCGCTCGAAGCGCTCTCGGAGTCGCTCGCGGCAGAAGTCGAACCACTCGGCATCCGCGTGCTGATCGTCGAACCCGGCGCGTTTCGCACCGAGTTCGGCGGAGCCCGCATGCACCGCTCGCGTACGATCGATGCGTACACCGAGACCGTCGGTCCCACGCGTGCGTCCATTGACGCGATGGATGGAATGCAGCCCGGAGACCCCGACAAAGCGGCCGAGGCGATCCTCACCACCCTAGCTGCGCAGCAGCCGCCACTGCGGCTCGCGCTCGGCGAGGACGCCGTCAGCGCGATCGGCACAGCGCTCGAGCGCCGCCGTGCCGAGCTCGCCACCTGGCAGTCGGTCAGCCTCGAGACACGGCTGGCCGCTTAGCCATGGGGTCATCCGACGTGACTCTCCACAACCGGTCGAGAGCGCCGCACTGAACCTCAGAAACCAGCCAGAGCGGTCACCCGCCCACCATCACCGCCGAGCGACCAGCCGACGCATCCGCGCGCTGCTCGAGCCCGCGCCTACTTCCGACCCATAGGAGAAGCGCCGGTGTGGCCACTCCGCGACGCAATGCAGAAGCCGGCGCCGGCGACGTTGGACACGTGGAAGCCGTTGAAAGCGAGCGTCCGCTCGGGTTCGAGAAGCATAAGTCGGCGTTCCGTCGAGCAGAGCGGCGAAGCGATCGGGAAGCCGGCGCCGTCCGTCGACCTGGATGGCTCCATCGTCGCTTAAGCATGTCGCGCTACTCGGCCTCCGGACGCGAATGCAGTCGTCTGCCCGGCCACAGCCGGGCCTTCGAATGCGTGGCGCAGGGCAACCCGCCCTCGGCGGCCACGGGCCTCTGCGGCTGCCTGCTACCGAGCGGCTGTGCGTCCAATTCCGGGCGGAATCGCCGTGACCGTGACTGCTTCAGTGGCAATGCGGCCGCGCGCAGCTGCTTCCGCTCCTCGATCCAAGCGCCACCGCGAGGGCGTTACGTCGGTGTGACGTGTCGTCCGCTAAGAATGAGGCGATGGCCAACCCGAAGGGCTACAAGCTGCTGATCGCGCTCGCGAGCAGCCGACGGGTGCTTGGCGCACTGCTCGCGGCCAGCTGCGCGGTCGTCCTGGCGGCCTGCGGCAGCGCGCGCTCGACGGGCTATCACAACCCGCACTACCCCTACGGCGCCCCGAACGTCCCGATCTCGATGTCCAAGTGCATGCGCGCCAACGGCGTCCCGAACTTCCCCGATCCGCGCGAGGGGCCCAACGGCGGCGGCGTGGGGTGGCCGGGCGGCGGACCGGTGATGATCTCCAGCGACGTGCTGCTGATCATGGGGCAGCGGCTTGCTGGGCCGGTGGTCGCTTCTGCAGCGAGGACCTGCAAGGAGTACATGGCGCCGGGCGGCGCGCCACCGGCGCTCACCGAGTCCCAGCGGCAGGCGGCGATCGCCGACGCCGAGTGCATGCGCACGCACGGCCTGCCCAACTTCCCGGATCCGACGTTCTCGGGGGCCAACCAGCAGCTCAACCTCGGCCCCGGCCTGAACCCTCAATCGCCGGCCGTCGAGCAGGCGGCGAAGGCCTGCGGCGTGCCCGGCCGATGAGGCTCCTCGCGGCCACGATCGCCGCCTCGGCTGCGTGGTGTTGCTGGCCGCATGCAGCGACTCGGGCTCCAAGCCGACCCCGACGTCCGCGCGAGACTCAAGTTGAATCTGGCCGAGTGCTGCCGCGCGTGCACGTGGGGCAGCATCGCTTTACGGCCGGCACGAAGCGGCTGCTAGGCCGGGTACGCTCCGTATCTGCAGCTGCCGCTGCCCCGGGCGTCGCTCACCTCAGTGCAGGCGGTCCTCACTTCGATCGGAGAAGGATCGCGAGGAGCATCGCGAAGTCGGCGTCATCGTCTCGCTGCCGTGGATTGAGACGAAGTAGGAAATGCCGTGGTGAGTGACGAACGCGGCGTCGTGTCCCTCGAGTTGGCTACCGCTTTGATTTGGCGGACGAGCGCCGATATCACGATCGGCCAACACGGGGCACCTGGGGGCGCCAGGGCTCAGCGAGGCGGAGATTCAACGAACGGTCGGGACGCGCTCGCTCCCGTCTCGCGTGTTCACCGGCTGGGCTGCCGCGCCGCGCGGGCGTTCAGGCGGGCGCTTGGAGGACGCGCAATCCCGGGACTCGGCTGAACTCGGCGCCGTTGCCTGTCGCGACCGCGAGGCCATGAGCGATCGCCGTCGCGGAGATCCAGAGATCGTGGGCGCCGATGACCTGCCCGCGTTTGGCGAGTTGTGCCCAGATTTCAGCGTGCACCCGCGCGACCGGCTCGGTGATCGGGATCGCCTGCAGCCCTGCGAGCAGGTGCTCGACGAACGCGCTGCGGCGCGCGCGGCGAGCCCCGGTCGCGCGGTGCACGCCGTGCAACAGCTCGCTTACCGTGATGACGCTGATCGCGCGCTCCTGGTCGCCGAGCAGCCGATCGACCTCCGGCGCACCGACACCGTGCTCGATGTCGACCAGCAGGTCGGTGTCGATCAGGACGGCCACGACGGCTCGGGCGGTGCGAGCGTTCTGCGCAGCGCTCGCAGCTCGCCGGCGAACTCCTCATCCACCGCGGGCGCGGTCGCGATCAGCTCGCGGAACCGCTCGGCGGACAGAACCCGCGTCTTCGGCTGGGTGATCGTCGCGACCGGAGCGCCCGCGCGTGTCACCTCGACTTCTTCGCCAGCGGCGACGCGGTTCAGGACCTCGGAGAAGCTACGGGCGGCTTCGGTGGCGGTCATCCGAGACACTACAAGAGTCTATCAGATAAATCGGATCTCGTTGGACCAAGCCGAGCGGCGACGTGTGCGCGGAAGTCACTCGACCGACCTGCGCGCTCTCGTCGGCCACGTGAACGGGACTTTCGCGTCTTGCGTCCGGCACCCCGGTTAAAGCTCGGGCCGTGGCGAAGCGAAACGACGCTGCACGCGGCTCATCTGGATCGCCGCCGCGCTCCAAGGGCCGTCGCGGGTCGCGAAACGGCCGGCGGCTCGATGAGGAGGTCGGACGGACGGAGGCGCAGCGTCTGGCAAACGATTGCTGGGTCGATTGGGGCGATGAGCTGATTTGGGCTGTCGGCTTCACGTCGGGGGGCGCGCCTTACGGACTGCGGGTCTCTGACTTCGACCCTGCAGACCTGCAGGCGATGCCGCTGGCCGGCGCGATGGTCGATGACGCCCGGCTGCCGACCGCAGAGTCCTCGATCGACGAATCGGACGAATGGCTTCGAGACGACGACATTCCGTTCTGATTGTGAGTAGCGCTTACCTGACCGCGATCCAATGCACGTGATCTCAGCCATCCTCGTCACTGTCGTCGTGCTGGCCGTTTGGCTGGCGGGCCTATCCGTGTTGCTGCTCGGCATGTTCCGTGCAATACCGGTGAGTGCGACCGTCGTCGTCGCCTGTGTCTTGCTGCTCACCGGAGGTTCTGTGATTGTCGCCGTCGCTGCCGCGATGGGCGTGCTCATCGGTGTTCCCGTTGGCCTCTGGGTGCTCGTCACGATCCGCATCAACGTTCGGCCCCGACTCGGTCAAGCTGAGCGACCTGTTCGCGATACCGGTATCCAACGGGCGCGGCCCAGGCGAGGAACTTGCCTACGCTTATTGCGCCGGCGACCACGGATGGTTCGTAGTACCGCATGCCGGGGAGCCGTTCGAGCTTCCGCTCACGGCTGAGCTGGAATCCAGCTGGGGGCTGTTGGCCGTGCAGAACCCAGGCTGCGCCCCCGTATCTGAACGGATCCGCGCGCTGCGTGCCGCCGGGCGTACGCACGTGCAGGCGACGCTCGCAAGGGTGTCCTGGGAGGCGTTGCTGCCAGATGGCTCGACGATATGCCTTGAGTCCGCTAGCGATGATGCGCCGGCTTCGGTGAGCTGCCCTGAGCTAGCCAGCGGCGGGCCGATCGGCTTCTGGCCACAGAGCTCGGATTTGAGCGCTGCACCTCGGGCGCGAACGCTATCCGACGCCCAGATCCTCACGAATCACCGCCGACTCCGGTGGTTCCGACAGCCCCCACGGCCGGCTGTGGAGACGCGAGCTCGGGCGGCTGGTCCAGCAGATCGGGATCCCAATCCGGGTGCTGCACTACCCGCCCTATCTCCAGTTGGCGGTTATCTGAGGTAGGGGGTCGGGGAGGGCAGGATCTCACCGTTTGTGCGATGCGGGGTTGCGGATAATCACAGTCCGTCCAGGAATGACATGAGCTTGTCGGATGGGCGGTAGCGGCCTGGTGGGGTTCCGGTTGGGGCGGTGCGGTCGATCGCTTGTTGCTTGAGCTTGTTGTCGGCGTGGAGATATACCTCGGTCGATTTGATGCTTTCGTGGCCGAGGCACAGGGCGATCGTGTGGATGTCGACGTTCTCGGCGCGGAGCAGCATCGCGTTGGTGTGCCGGAGCGTGTGGGGCGTGATGCGTTGCTCGCCAGTGACGGGCAGCGGCGGGCTGCGGTGGCGGTGTGCTTGTCGAGCAGCCAGGCGATCGCCTTGGGGGTAAGCGGTCCTCCGCGCCGCGTCGGGAACAGCGGGTCGTGAGGCTCGCCTTTGCGTTCGCGGCACCACGGGCGTAGGACGGCGATGGTCTCGGCGGTCAGCATCGCGCATCTCGCCTTCCGGCCCTTCCCGACGACGCGGCAGTGCGCGCCGGTGCTGAGGCTGAGGTCGCGGACGCGCAGGGCGCAGAGCTCGGAGACGCGCACGCCGGTCTGGATCATGAGGAGAAGGAGTGCGTGATCGCGACGCCCAAGCCAGGTCTGTCGGTCTGGTGCTTTGAGGAGCGCTTTGATCTCTGACCGGTCGAGGTAGGAGATCAGCGCCCGCGCGTGGCGTTTGGATGGGATCTCGATCACGCGGCCGATCGTTTCGGCGTGCTCTGGGTGGCGCAGCGCGGAGTAGCGGTAGAAGGAATGGATCGCCGCCAGGCGGGCGTTGCGGGTGCGTGGGCTGTTCCCGCGCTCGTGCTCGAGATGGTTGAGGAACGCGCCGATCAACGACGCGTCGAGGTCGGCGAATTCGAGCTGGCACGGTTGTTCGCCGGTCTGCTCGGACGCGAAGCGCAAAAGCAGCTTGAGCGTGTCGCGATAGGCGGCCAACGGTCCGCGGGCTCGCGTTTCGTTGGGTGACCAGCCGGTCGGTGAACCAGGCTTGCAGTGTCGGAGCGAGCGTGGTCATGGCTGCTCTCCCTGGATGCCGTCCAGGCGCTCGGCGACGAGCGCGAGCAGCTCCGGCACTGCTTGCAGATACCACTGCGTGTCCGCCGGATCGCGGTGACCGAGATACGTGGACAGCAGCGGCAGCTTGCGATCGACCTCCAGACCGGCGTGATGCCAGTCAAGCAGCGTGCGGACGGCATAGGCATGGCGGAAGTCGTGAGGCCGGGGCGTGACGCGCGGGCCGCGTCCTTCGATGCCGACCTGGCGGATCAGCCGCGGAAACGTGTAATGGACCTCAGGGGCGGTGAGCCGTCGGCCGCGTGTTGAGACGAAGAACGCCGGCGTGCTCGGCTTCGGGCACTGGCGATCGCGCAGGCGGGCGTACTTGCCGAGCGCGGCGGTCGTGCTGTCGTGCACGGGCACCTCGCGCTGCTTGCCGGCCTTGGCGTGGACGTGCAACGTCCCGCTCTTGAGATCGACATCGTGGCGGTCTAGCGAGAGTGCCTCACCGAGCCTCACGCCGGTGACGGCGAGAAGCCCGATCAGCGTCTGAAACGTAGCCGCTCGCAGCGGCGGGCTCAGCGCCCGCGCGGCGCTCATCAGCGCGACGGTCTCGGCCTCGCAATACACGTGCGGCGCGACGCGCACCGGCCGGGCGGGCAGCAGATCGCTCGAGGGGACCTCGCTCGAGGGATCGATCGCGACCACGTATCGCGCGAACCCGCGAACAATCCCCAGCCGTTGACGCCACCGGTGCGGACGCGCGTCCACGGGCAGCGTCGCCCATTCGAGCGCCAGCTCGGTCATCATCCGAGTCGCGCCCGCACGCTCCAGGAAACCCACGAAATCGCCGAGCAGTTGGCCGTCGAGCTTGAGCTGATAGCCGAGCTGGCGACGGAGCCGCAGATAATCCTCCAAGACGTTGCGCAGGGGGGTCATGCCGCACCAGCCTCCGGCCACGGCCGCGCCAGCTCACCCAACGCCCCGCGGTCCACCTTGGCGTATATCGCGGTCGTGTCGATGTCGATCCGACGGTGGCGGAGCACCTGGCCGATCTCCGGCAGCGACGCGCCCGCGCGGAGCATCTCGGTCGCGGCCGTATGCCGCAGCTGGTGCGCGCCGACCGGCGGAACACCCGCACGAACGCACGCCTGCGCGACGACGCTGATCACCCCGCCAGCGGACAGCGCTCCGGCGGGAGCGCGGACCCGCAAGAACACCGCGCGCGATCCCTCAAACCGGCCCCGGCAACGCAAGTAGCTAACGATCGCCTCGCCGACATCGACCGCCAGCGGCAGCACATCCTGCCGCGACCCTTTCCCGTGGACCAGCAGCTCGCCGGCACGCCAGTCGACATCATCGAGTCGGAGCGCGGCTACCTCGCCGGCACGCAGCCCCAGTCGGCAGAGCAGCAACAAGATCGCATGGTCACGCACACCGACCAGCCCGCGGCGATCGCAACTGGCCAGCATCCGCGCGACCACCTGGGGCTCAAGCCCGCGCGGCAGCGAGTGATCCCGCACATCAGCGACCCCCGGCACCGCCCACACCAGAGGCGCTGCGATCACACCAGTCACGTGCAGGAACCGCAACAACGGCCGCAACGCGAACACCAGGTCCCGCGCCCCGGACACGCTGCGCTTCGGGCACTCCCGAGCGAGAAACCCGCTCACGTCCGCCGCGGTCAAACGCGCCAAGTCAAGCCCTCCGTCCGGCCGCTGAAGCTCACCCAAGAACAGTCGTGCGACGCGCTCATGGCGGTAGATCGTGCGCTCCACGAGCCCGCGCTCGCGCGCCTGATAAACGTGATAGTCGCGCAGCACATCTCAAGCGGCCCCTCCACCACCACCGGCACCACCGCGGGCACGACCCCGATTTCACGCAAGTACTCAAACGGCAGCCGCAAGCTCCGTGGAGAGCTCCAACTGGCGTATCCAGCCGCCACGTGCGCCGTCACGAACTGCTCCGCCCGCCCCGGCGTCAGCTCGTCCGCGGCGAGCCCCTCGCGCTCCATCCAGTCGCTCAGTTGGGCGAGTTGCCACAACCGGTTACCGACCGACGACCGCTCAAACCCGCGAGCCAGCAGCCACCGCTCGAACCCTTCCGCGCACGCTGCCAACGGTCCCGACACCCGGGGAACCCACACCCAACCGTCCATCGCCGCCTCCAGTCCATTCAAGAAACCAAGACAGAAGACGCGATCGACGTCGCAGGAAATTATCTGAAGTAGGCCAACCCACCAACAACGCTCTTTGCGGGGAGATCCTTCCCTCCCCGACCCCCTACCTCAGATAACCGCCAACTGGAGATGGGGCGGGTTATCGAAAGCTTCCGATAACCCGCCGGGCACCAGCAAGTGGAACCGGATCGAGCACAGCCTGTTCAGCTTCATCTCGATCAACTGGCGCGGCAAGCCGCTGACCAGCTATCAGGCGATCATCAACCTGGTCGCGGCGACCACCGCAAGCGCCAGTCTGAAGGTCTACGCGCACCTGGACGAAAACGGGTACCCGACGAAGATCAAAGTCACGGATGCCGAGCCCGCGGCCGTCAACATCGAGCGCCACTCGTTCCACGGCGACTGGAATTGGCCTTCCGGCAGTAATGGAGCAGGAACGTACGCTAAGCGGCTTCGCCTGGCTCGCGTAAGCTGCCGGCGTTGCCCGGCCGCAAGCTCGTGGAGCGTCGTGAAGGGTCGTCCTCCCCTTCAGCCCGGCAGCCCTCTCCTTTGTGGGCGATGCGCGAGGGCGCGACCGGGCCGTTTCGTCGTCCTGCATTCTTGGCGACCAAGTATCTGTGTTGGTGGTGGTTGCGTCTCAGCGGTGAGCGCTGAGGAGGGCGGACGCGCTGCGTAGGAGCGCCCGTTCGGCGGTTATCGCGTCCATCGTGCCGGCGCTGACCTGTGCGCTGGCGGCGTGGATCAGGTCTGCGAGGAGTCCCAGCAGCCAATCAGGCGGGAGTTCAAGGTCGAACTCGTGGCTGCGCTGGCCGCGAATGATTAACGAACGGACCGGCTCTATGGCGGGCTTGAGTCGCCGCCGCAGTTCATCGCGCCCCAGCCGCCGCGGATTGACCAGCACCAGACCGCGGTAGCGGCCGACGACCTGCCAGGCGGCCTTCAATGTCCGATCCATCGCCTCGGGAGCAGCTCCCTCGGTCGGACGGGCCGACTGCAGCGCTGTACAGACCTCGCTAACCGACCTATCGGTGAGCGCGTCGAGTAGCGCCTCGCGGCTCGGGAAGTGGTGGTAGAGGGTCGTCCTCGAGACGCGTGCGTGCGCCGCGACCTGCTCGAGGCTGACGAGCGGGTCGGCGGCAAGCAGCTCGGCGGCGGCGTCCAGGACGCGCTGCGCGTTGCGGCGAGCGTCAGCGCGGACCGGTGGATCCTCAAACATTGACAGCACTGTAAAGATTAGGCTCGTGTCCGAAATGATCAGCAGGCCGCAGGGCGATGGCTTCAACAGGACGATGCCGCCGTCGACGGTGATCCCCGTGCTGGTCTACGAGGACGTGGGTGAGGCGGTCGGGTGGCTGTGCGACAAGTTCGGTTTCCAGGCCCGTTGGCAGGCCGGAGACCACCGAGCGCAGCTGTGGCTCAATGGCGGGACGGTCGTGATTACCGAGCCTCGCACGTCGAAGGCGCTTGCGGGACCACAATCGCTGCTTGTGCGCGTTCCCGACGTCCGCGCGCACTGCGAGCGTGCGCGCGAGCGCGGGGCAAAGATCTTGGACGAGCCGCGGGACTTTCCATACGGAGAGCGCCAGTACGCCGCTGAGGACCTTGGCGGCCATCACTGGGGCTTCTCGCAATCGGTCACCGATGTAGAGCCGGAGGAATGGGGCGGCACATCCGGTCCCGCGCTGCACGCACCTGGACGCCCGGCGGAGACCCACCTCT
>JBEKRJ010000103.1:0-9934 GCA_049518835.1 Solirubrobacteraceae bacterium | reverse complement strand
CGCGACTGTGGGCGCTCGACGCGCATCGAGGGCCGGCCGCCGACGGTCGCGCAGCTGTTGACCCGACGGATCGAGCCGCTTCACTACTCGCTCGGCGACATGGCCAGTGACGCCGCCGGATTGCTGGCGGGCATCGGCGTGCAATCCGCGCACGTCGTCGGCGCGTCGATGGGCGGCATGATCGCCCAGACGCTCGCGGCGCAACGTCCCGTGGTAGTGCGCTCGCTGGTCTCGATCATGTCGACTACCGGCAACCGCCGCAAGGGCCACCCGTCGCCGCGGGTGTACCGCTTCCTCGTCGGCCGCGCGCCCCAGGACCGTGACGCGTTCGTGCAGTACATGGTGAACGTGTCGGACGTGATCGGCTCACCGGGGTTCCCGCGCGACCTCGCTCGCGTCCGCGACGTGGCGGTTCGCAGTCACGAGCGCGGGCTGTCGCCCGCCGGGTCGGGCCGTCAGCTCGGCGCGATCCTCGCCGCCGGCGACCGGACCGAGCAACTGCGCCAGATCACCGCCCCGACGCTCGTGATCCACGGCAGCGCCGACCGGATGGTGCACCGTTCCGGTGGCGCCGCGACTGCCCAGGCGATCGCGGGTGCGCGGCTGCTGATGATCGACGGGCTGGGCCACGACCTGCCGCGAGGCGCGTGGCCGCAGGTGGTGGGAGCGATTGTCTCCCACGTGCAAGCTGCCGAGCGCTCTGGCGCCGGCGCCCCGGCGGGGTAGCCGGCCGGCCCGCGATTGCGGGTGATTACCGACCAGCGTCGCGCGAATTTAACGGATGCCGGGCGCCCGCGTGAGTAGTGTGATTGAAGTCACTGTTTCCCAGGAAGGGGTGCAACTCGCGATGAACAACCTGTCGTCGGCCAACTACGAGCCGCTGAGCCCGCTGCGGTTCCTGGAACGCTCAGCGGAGGTGTTCCCCGACAAGCTCGCGATCGTGTGCGGCGAGCGGCGGTTCACCTACGGCGAGTTCGCCGACGAGGCGACCCGGATCGCCCGCGCGTTGCAGGCGTCCGGAGTGCAGCCAGGCGACCGTGTCGCGTACCTGTGCCCCAACGTCGCCGAGCTGTTGATCGCGCACTTCGCAGTGCCGCTCGCCGGCGCGGTCCTGGTCGCGATCAACACCCGCTTGTCGGCGGACGAGGTCGGGTTCATCTGTAAGCACTCGGGCTCGCGGGTGCTGATCGTCGACGAGGAGCTGTTGCCCAACGTCGTCGGGGCGCCCAACCTCGGCGACGTCGGCGAGGTGTTTGTCGTTGGTGACGCGGCGGGGGTCGCGGCCGGCGACGGGGCCGCGCCGCGCAACTACGGGGAGCTACGCGGCCGCGGGAGCGTCGAGCCACTGCCATGGGCGGTGCAGGACGAGCTGGCGATGATCACGATCAACTACACGTCAGGGACGACCGGCGACCCCAAGGGCGTGGCCTACAGTCACCGCGGCGCATATCTCAACGCGCTCGGCGAGCTGTTGCACTCCGAGCACTCGGCCTCGTCGGTGTACCTGTGGACCTTGCCGATGTTCCACTGCAACGGCTGGTGCACGACCTGGGCGGTGACCGGGATCGGCGGCACGCACATCTGCCTGCGCGCGGTCCGGGGCGACGACATCTGGCGCCTGATCGACGAGCACGGCATCACGCACCTCAACGGCGCGCCGGCGGTGATGACGACGATCGTTCGCGCGCCGCAGGCGCACCAGCTGCAGCGGCCGCTCACCGCGACTGTCGCGGGAGCGGCGCCCAGTCCGAGGATGATCGCCGAGATGGAGGCCCTGGGCGCGCGCGTGATCCACGTCTACGGGCTGACCGAGGTCTACGGGCCGTACTCGATGTGCCAATGGCAGCCCGAGTGGCCGTCGCTGTCGCCGGACGAGCGCGCGCTCAAGCTCTCGCGCCAGGGCGTCGGCATGGTCACGGCGCAACGGCTGCGAGTCGTCGACCCCGACTTCAACGATGTCCCTGCCGACGGCGTGACGATGGGCGAGATCGCGATGCGCGGCAACGACGTGATGATCGGCTACTTCAACGACGAGCAAGCGACCGAGCGAGCGTTCGAGGGTGGCTGGTTTCGCTCCGGCGACCTCGGGGTCGTGCATCCCGACGGGTACGTCGAGTTGCTCGACCGCGCCAAGGACATCGTGATCTCCGGCGGCGAGAACATCTCCACGATCGAGGTCGAGCAGGCGCTGATGAGCCATTCCGCGGTCGCCGACGCGGGCGTGATCGCGGTTGCCGACGAGCGCTGGGGTGAGCGTCCGAAGGGTTACGTCGTGCTCGCCGAGGGTGCGACCGTCGAGCCCCAGGAGCTGATCGACCACGTCCGCTCCTTGATTGCGCGCTACAAGGCGCCGGACACGATCGTGTTCGTCGACGCGCTGCCGCGCACGTCGACGGGCAAGCTGCAGAAGTTCGAGCTGCGCGCCCGCGACCGGGAGGGCGCGTCGGCGACGGCGCCCGTCGAAGGCTGAGCAGATGACGGCCACGCGGCCCGCGAAGGTGATCGCGGCCGACGAGGCCGTAGCATTGATCTCCGACGGCGCCACGCTCGCGGTCGGCGGGTTCGTCGGGATCGCCGTCCCGGAGGCGTTGCTGATCGCGCTCGCAGATCGCTTCCGCGAGCGCGGCGGCCCGCGAGGCCTGACGCTCCTGTTCGGCGGCGGACAGGGGGACGGAGGCCTGCGCGGGCTCAATCACCTCGCGCTCGACGGTCTCGTCGCGCGGGCGATCGGAGCGCACTGGGGGCTCGTCCCAGCGCTCGGGGCGCTCGCTCACGACGGGCGCATCGAGGCCTACTGCCTGCCGATGGGGGTGATGTCACGCCTGCACCGGGAGACCGCCGCGGGCGGGCCGGGACTGCTCACGCGCGTCGGCTTGGGGACGTTCGTCGATCCCCGGATCGAAGGCGGTCGGATGAACGCGGTCTCGCCGGAGGTGGTCGTTCGCCTGATCGAGCTCGACGGCGAGCAGCTGCTGTTCTACCCCTGTCACCGGATCGACGTCGCGTTCCTGCGCGGCACGACGGCGGACGAGCACGGCAACGTGACGATGGAGCACGAGGCGGCGACGCTCGACTCGCTCTCGATCGCACAGGCGACCAAGAGCTCGGGCGGGATCGTGATCGTCCAGGCCGAGCGGATCACGGCCGGCCGGCTGCCCGCGCGCGACGTGCGGATCCCCGGGATCTTCGTCGACGGCGTCGTCGTCGCCGCCGACATCGGCTCGCACATGCAGACGTTCGGCGAGTCCTACAACCCCGCCTACGTCGGCGACGCCGGCACCGGCGCCGTGGCTGCACCCGAAGCGGTCGGGCTCGATGCTCGCAGGGCGATCGCGCGGCGCGCGGCGACCCTGCTGGTGCCGGGCGCGGTCGTCAACCTCGGCATCGGGATCCCTGAGGGGATCGTCGCAGCGGCCCGTGAGCGGGGGATCCTCGATGCGATTACGCTGACGGTCGAGGACGGCGCGATCGGCGGTCTGCCCGCCGGAGGCCTGAGCTTCGGCGCGGCCGCCGGCCCGCAGGCGATCATCGACGAGCCCTACCAGTTCGACTTCTACGACGGCGCGGGCGTCGATCAGGCGTTTCTGGGGATGGCGCAGGTCGACCGCGACGGGAACGTCAACGTCAGCCGCTTCGGCGAGCGGCTGATCGGCGCCGGCGGCTTCATCGACGTCAGCCATGGCGCGCGCAGGATCGCGTTCGTCGGCACCTTCACCGCCGGCGCGCGGCTCGATGTCGGCGCCGGCCGGCTGGCGATCCTGCGCGAGGGGACCGTGCCGAAGTTCGTCGCACGCGTGCAGCAGCTGACTTTCAGCGCCGCTCAGGCGCGCGCGAAGGGCCAGTCGGTGCTGTACATCACCGAGCGCTGCGTGCTGCGACTTGCCGATGACGGCCTGGAGCTGATCGAGCTCGCTCCGGGGGTGTCGCTGGAGCGCGACGTGCTCGGGCAGATGGGCTTCCAGCCCCGGGTCGCCGCCGAGTTGCGCACGATGGATCCCGCGATCTTCACCGACTAATTTAAGGGTTAGGACCCTAAAGAGCGCGAGCGGCTACTGCACCACGCTGTAAGGAGGGCGGGAGCGGTTACTGCGCCGCACTGGTCTGCTGCTGCTCGAGCTCCTGCTCGTACGCGCTGCCCAGCTGCGCGAACAGTGCCCGCGTTGCGAGCGCCTCCTGCTCGTCGATCGCAGCGATCGCCGAGCTGACGTGGACCAGCACCCAGTCGCCCACCTGTACGCCGTGCGGGCCCGCCGACAGCAACGCGACGTTCACCGTGCGGTGCACGCCGGACACGTCGACGTGCGCGAAGAACCGCTCGGGATCGCAGAACTCGACGATCTGTCCGGGGATCGCTAGGCACATGGCCGCGCCGCCAGCGCTTGCGATTCCCAGCTCGCGAGCTCCGCCGCGACCGCGCCGACGAGCGGCTCGAGTGCGTCCGCGACCGGCGCTGAGAGCTCGGTGCCGATCGCGCTGCTCGCGGGCTGGACGCCGTGCAGGACCAAGCGCTGCGGCCAGGCGCCGCTCAGCTGGGCGGCGCCGAGCAGGTCTCTGAGCCCGACGTCGTGAACGGTGACGTGGGTGGCGAACATCGCCGGCCAGTCATCGCCCTCGAGCCGCACGAGTGTGCCCGCGGAGGCGCCCGTGTCGATCGCGTCGATGATGATCACGCGGTCGCAGTCGGCCAGGTAGGGCAACAGCAACAGTCCGGCGGTCCCGCCCTCGACGAGCTCGATCGTGTCGGTGCACGGCAGGCGCTCGCGCAGCCGCGCCACCGCGTGGACGCCGACGCCGTCGTCTGACAGCACCACGTTGCCAAGCCCGATCACGACCGTCTCCGGCCCGCGCCTCATACGGGGCCCGCCTCCGGCTGGCGCCGGTTGCCGTCCTCGTCGAGGTCGAGTCCGTCGCCCTCCTCCTCCTCCTCGTCTTCGTCATCGAACCCATTTGCACCGTCGACGGTGACCGTCTCGATGTTTTCGCGGTGGCGGACGTCGGCCTTGTAGCCCGTGATGATGCTCGACAGCTCGCCGCAGCGCTCCTCGATGTCATACAGCCACGCGGAATACACGTGGTGAATCATGAACGCGATGTAAATGAACATCAGCAGGAAGTGCAGCAGCCGTACCTCGGGCTCTGACATCACGGTCGTGACCCAACCAAACAGGCCTGTCCACGGTGAGGTGTGGATCGCCCACGCGAACAGGCCCAGGCCGGTGAGGATCGTGACGATGAAGCCGAGGTACAGGATGACGTACGCCATCGCGGCCAACGGGTTGTGCCCGTTCAAGCGTGCGGGATCGCGTCGGGCGTAGAAATAGAACTGCAACGTCTGGCGCATGTCTTGCCGCTGCTTCTTGGTGATCGGAAACAGCGCGCTCCAGCGCACGTACTGGTTGCCGACAAAGCACCAGTAGATCCGGAACATGACCGCCGCGATGAACACGAATCCGACGGACTCGTGCACGAACCGCATCTCGCCCATCGTGAAGCCGAGGTGGCCCGGCATCCCGCTGCCGCTCAGGAACGGGTGGTGAATGTAGTAGCCGGTGAACGACAGGACCGCGATTGCGATCACGATCGTCCAGTGGACGATCCGCACCGGCAGCTCGAACACGTACACGACACGACGAGGCGGGCGCTTGGCCGCGCCGCGCTCGCGCCGGGTGGGTGGAGCCGCGGTCGCCATCAACTCACCTCCACGTTGGTCGTTGTCCACTGCCCCGAATGCTCGGCGTCGAGCACGTGCACAGCGCACGCCAGGCAGGGGTCAAACGAGTGCACGGTGCGAAGCAGCTCGAGCGGTTGCGTCGGGTCCGCGACGGGCGTTCCGACCAGCGCCTGCTCGTACGGGCCCGGTTGGCCCTGCGCGTCGCGCGGCGAGGCGTTCCAGGTCGACGGCACGACGGCTTGGTAGCGCGAGATCGTGCCGCCCGAGATCTCCACCCAGTGGCCGAGCGAGCCGCGCGGGACCTCGTGAGGCCCGAACCCGCGGGCGCTGCTTGGCCAGCTCGACGGATCCCACTTCGACGTATCGGCGATCCGCAGATCGCCTGAGTTGGCGTTGCGCTCGAGCTGGTTCAGCCACGCCTGGAGCTGGTTGACGACGATCTGCGCATCGAGCGCGCGCGCCGCGACGCGTCCGAGCGTCGAGTACAGTGCCGCGGGCCCCGCGCCGAGCTTCTTCAGGGTCGCGTCGACGGCCTGCTTGACGACCGGCACGCCGGCGGCGTAAGCGACCAGCATGCGCGCCAGCGGCCCGACCTCCATCACTTCGCCGTCGTAGCGCGGCGCCTTCAGCCAGGAGTACTTGCTGTCGGTCAACAGGAACTGGTACGGCGGCGCGGGCCCGGTGTACTTCGGGTTGGTCTCGCCGTTGTACGGGTGCAGTGCAGCGTCCTCGCCTTCGCTGTACGTGTACCAGGAACGCGCCACCTGCTCGCTGATGTACGCCTGGTCCATCGGCGCGACCGTGCTCAGATCGAGGTCGCGCACGATCCCGCGCGGGTACAGGTAACTGCCGGTGTCGTTGACCGACCCGCTGCCGTAGCCGCCGTAGGTGAGGAAGTTCTTGGTCCCGCCGCCGATCTTGGTCCAGTCCGGGTAGGCGGATGCGACCAGCAGTACATCGGGGATGTAGACCTGCTCCACGAACTGCGCCATCGTGGTGATCCGCTCCTGCAGGAAGCCGATCCGTTCCGGGTTGATCGCCTGCGGGCTGGTGAGATCGATCGGGGTGGCCATCCCGCCGACGACGAACGTCTGCGGGTGCGGGTTCTTGCCCCCGAGCACGGCGTGGATCCGGATCACGTCGCGCTGCCATTCGAGCGCGTCGAGGTAGTGGGCAACCGCGACCAGGTTCTCCTCGGGAGTCAGCCTGTAAGCCGGATGTCCCCAGTAGCCGCTGGCAAACAGCGACAGTTGACCGGACTGGGCAAGCGGCTTGAGGCGGTTGAGCACGGCCTCGAAGTACGCCGTGCCCGAGTTCGGATAGTCCGAGATCGACTGCGCCAGCGACGACGCCTTCGCGGGGTTGGCCTTCAGCGCCGAGACGATGTCGACCCAGTCGAGCGCGTGCAGGTGGTAGAAGTGGATCACGTGGTCGTGGACGAGCTGGCTGCCCGCGATCAGGTTGCGGACGAGCTCCGCGTTCGGAGGCGGGACGGCGCCGATCGCGTCCTCGACCGCGCGCACCGACGCGATCGCGTGCACGGTCGTGCACACGCCGCAGATCCGCTGCGCCCAGATCCATGCCTCGCGTGCGTCCTTGCCCTCGACGATCGTCTCGATCCCCCGGAACATCGTTCCCGACGCCCAAGCCTCCGAAACCTTGCCGCCGCTGACCTCAGCTTCGATTCGCAGGTGACCCTCGATCCGGGTCACAGGGTCGATCTTGATCTTCGCCATCGCTAGTTCCCTCCGGGACCGGGCTGCGCCGGCTGATCGCTGACGGGCTGATCGCCGGCGGGCTGATCGCCGGCTGTCTGCGCCGGCGACTCGGGCGCCGCGCCCGCGTCCGCCGGGCGATCACGGCCCTCCAGCTCGCGCTGCTCGGCGCGGTCGCGATGCCTCAGCACGCGGCCCTGCACGTTCTTGCCGACGGCGTGCGCGCCCATCAGCGCGGCCGTGCCGCCGATCACGGTGAGTCCGACCGTCTCCGCCGTGGTGTCGGCGCCGAACCCCGGCACATTGGGCACCCGCTGGTAGAACGGGCTCATCGTCCCCCAGAAGTTCGGGGATGCACACGCAATGCAGTTGTGACCCGCCTCGACGGGCCAGCTCGTGCCGTCGTTCCAGCGCACGTTCGGGCAGTTGTAGGTGGCTGACGGGCCCTTGCAGCCCATCTTGTACAGGCAGTAGCCGTGGCGATGACCGTAATCTCCCCATTCCTCGGCGTACAGCCCCGCGTCGTAGTACGCGCGTCGCTCGCACTGGTCGTGGATCAGGTCGCCATAGGCGAACAGCGGCCGGTTGTACTGATCGAGCGCCGGCATCTGATTGAAGGTCAGGTAATAGACGAGCACCGCGACCGTGTTGGCGGAGTTGTGCGGGCAGCCGCCGATGTTGACCACGGTCGCGCCGGGCACGACGTCCTGAACTCCCTGTCCGACGGTCGGGCCGTACTGCACGAGCCCTCCGTCCCAGGCGCAGGCGCCGACGGCGATCGTCGCGGCGGCATTGCCGACTACCTCCTTGGCGATGTCGATCGCCGCCCGTCCGCCGATCACGCAGTAAGCGGGGTCAGCGGTTGGGATCGCGCCCTCGATGACCGCGATGTACTTGCCCTTCATCGTCTGCACGGCGAGCGTGCTCTGGGCCTCGGCTTGCTCGCCGGAGCCGGCCATGATCAGCTCGTGGTAGTTCCAGGCGAGCGTGTCGAGCACGATCTCGGCGACGTCGGGATGCGGCGAGCGCAGGATCGACTCGGAGTTGCCCGCACAGTCCTGGAACTGGCGCCAGATCAGCACCGGCCGGCGTACTGCCCCGAGCGCCTCGGCGATCTGCGTTCGGTAGCTGGCTGGAAGCGCCAGCGTGGCGGCCATCACGCCACAGAAATTCAAAAAGGCCCTGCGGCTGATCCCCCGATCCGCGAGCCTGTCCACCACCGTCTCTCCAGACGTAAACAGCATGGGTCTCCTTCCACGACAACCTTGACCAGGTGCGAGCCATCCTATGTCGGCCTCGCCGGCACTGTAATCCGTCCAAGCTACGGATTGCCGTCTGCGGCCCGACCGCGATCGGCTTGCGGTTCTCCCTGGTTCTGACCACGTTGTCGGTGGCGGAACGTGGTCACCACTCGCGGTGATCCCGGCTGGAGTGAGCTACACCGGCGCGGCCGTGCCAGCGCCGTCTTCGGCGCTCGCGCCTTGCGCGCGACGCATGCCGCGCTGCACGGCGTCGATCAAGAAGGCGCGCAGCTTCGCGGGCGCGACGACGCTCGTGACCGAGCCCATCCGGACCGCGCGCTCAACGCTGTGGACCGCCTCGAACCGTTCGGCGAGCTCCCCGCGCTTCTGCGCGAGCACCTCGCTCCACAGGGCGGCGCGTTGGATTCGCAGGCGCTGGCGCTCGGCTCCGTCGGCGGCGGCGACTCGCTGATCGAGCGTTGCGATGCGCCCGTCCTCGCGTGCGGCCCGCTCGACCTCGCGGGTGAACACGACCGCCGCGGCCGGAGCGCCGCCGATCACCGACGCGTGCGCGCCTTCGAGCGCGATCGTCTCGAGGTTCGGGTTCAGGCGCTGGGAGAACACGACGAACGCGCCGCCGTGATAGCGCGACAGGACGCAGAACACGATCGGGCCGGCGAAGTTGACGATCGCACGGCCGATCTCGGCGCCGAACTCGAGCTGCCAGCGGCGCAGCGACTCGGGGGAACCGTCGAATCCCGCCAGGTTTGCGAGCACGACGAGCGGCCGGCGCCCGCCGGCGGCGTTGATCGCGCGCGCGATCTTCTTCGACGCGCGCGGGAACAGCGTGCCGGAGGTCCACAACTCTGGGCCGTCGGCCGGAATCGGCCCGTGCCGTGCCAGCGGCCGGCCTTCGATCCCGATCATCGACACCGGCCAGCCGCCGAGATGCGCGTCCCACACGACCGCGATCTCGGCCTCCTGCATCCCGGCCCAGCGCTCCAGCGGCGAGCGGTCGGCGTCGATCACCGCGCGCATCACGCTGCGGATGTCGAACGGCTGCTTGCGCCCGGGATTGGTGGCGTCTGAGAACACGTCGGCGATCGTGATCAGGCTCGATCCCGGCGCGTCGTGCGCCGCCGCGCCGATGTCGCGGTCGGGCGGGTCGGATGTCGGCGCGCGGCGCGGAAAGCGCTCGCCGGGGGCGACATAGGTGTGCTCGTAGTAGCTGAGCAGTACGCGGCAGGCGCCGGCGAGGTCGCGCGCCCAGTACTGCGCCTGACCGTTGGGCCCCATGATCCGCTCGT
>JBEKRJ010000102.1:0-9938 GCA_049518835.1 Solirubrobacteraceae bacterium | reverse complement strand
CAGGCCCAGTCCGAAGCCGGTCAAGCACAGCCCGGGAATGATCGCCGTCCACGTCGAAGTGGAGCTCACCGAGGTCATCGAGAACACGCCTGTCGCGATCAGGGCGAGGCTGACGGCCAGCGTCACGCGTGGACTGATCGTCCCGCCGCCGCTCAGGCGGCCGCCGAGCGGCCCGGCCGTGAGCGCCAGCGCGCTGAACAGCAGCATCCGCGAGCCGGTCCCGATCGCGGTGTAGCCGAGCACCGACTGGAACCACGTCGTCAAGAAGAAGATCAGCGCCAGCACCGCGAAGCAGGCCGTGAATGCGGACACCGAGGAGCCGACGAAGGTCGGGTTGCGGAACAGGCTGAGATCGAACATCGGCTGCGCGCGGCGCAGCTCGATCGCGATGAACGACACGGCGAGGACGATCGCGGCGCCGTAGCAGCCGAGGATCTCGGCGCTCGTCCAGCCCTCGGTGTTGCCGCGGATCGTCGCGAACACCGCCAGGAACATCGCGCCGGTGAAGGTCGCGAGGCCGCCCCAGTCGATCGTCGTCGGCGGGCCGGGGAGGTTGACGACCTTGCGCTGCAAGACGATGAACGCCACGATCCCGATCGGCACGTTGATGTAGAAGATCGCCTGCCAACCGATCCCCTGCACCAGCAGCCCGCCGATGATCGGCCCGAGCGCGACCGAGATGCCGTTGACCGCGCCGTACAGGCCGAACGCGAGTCCGCGCGCCTTGGCGGGGAACTCCTGCACGATCAGCGCCAGCGAGCAGGCGAACATCGTCGCTCCGCCGATTCCCTGCACGCCGCGGGAGAAGTCGAGCACGGTCGCGTTGGGTGCCTGCGCGCACGCCACCGAGGCGAGCGTGAACAGCACCAAGCCGAAGGTCAGGATCCGCTTGCGCCCGAAGATGTCCGCGAGCGAGCCCATCGTGAGCAGCACGGAGGTCAGCATCAGGCTGTAGCCGTCGACAATCCATTGCAGCGAGCTGAACGACGGCTTTAGCGACCGGGCGATCGAAGGCAACGCGACGGCGACGATCGTCACGTCGAGCAGCAGCATGAACACGGTCGTCAGCACGACCGCGAGCGTCCACCACTTGCGCGTCCCCGATTCGGCGGTCAGCAGCTTGGGGCTCTGGCTGATCACGTCGCGCACGCCCGTGACCTGCGGCGGCAGCACACGCTGCGGCGTGCCCGCGAACACGGGCGAGGTCAGCTGGATCGTCGCCTCGCCGATCTGGATCCGGTCCCCCGGCGCGAGCGCGAATCGCGACAGGATCCGCTCGCCGTTGACGTACGTGCCGTTGGCCGAGTGCAGATCGTCGATCAGCGCCACGCCGTCGCGAACGGTGATCTTTGCGTGGCGGCGCGAGACCTCGCTGTCGAGCACCTGCAGGTCGCATTCGGGCTCGCGCCCGATCGTCGCCGTACCGCCCACCACCGCGGCCGTGTTGCCCGTCCCCGGGCCGCTCAGGATCTGCAGCTCGCCATCGCTGCCCAGCGGGGCGTAGGTGGGCTCACGGGCGATTGGTGGGGCCGCGTCGGCGAGCGTCGGCGCTTCGCGGGGCCGGTCGCGACGCAGCCTGCGGGCACGGGTCGCCTGTGCGGGGATCTCTCTCGCGCGGGTCTGGTCGGCCGCGTCGGCGCCGAGCTCGCGCTTGCGGGTCAGGTCGGCGGGGATCTCACGGGCGCGGGTTTGATCGCTGACGATCTCGCGCGCGCGGGTTCGGTCGGCTCCCAGCTCGCGCTGGGTCGTGAGCTCCGGGTCGGTGGCGGGAGCGAACTCGAGCGTGTTGGCGCCAAGCTGGATGCGGTCGCCGGCCGTGAGGGGGCGCTGACCGTGCACCCGTTCGCCATTGAGAAACGTGCCGTTGGTGGACTCGAGGTCCTCGACGAGGATCGCGTCGTCGGCGGCGCTGATCCGCGCGTGGCGACGCGAGAGCTGGCCGCTGGCGTCCGCCAACACGATGTCGGCGCTGTCGTCGCGACCGAGTACCGCGTGGTCGCGGATCGCGAACATCTTGCCGGCGTCGGGCCCGGCGGTGACGCGGACCTCTCCGATCAGGCGCCGGGGCGTCGGCGACCGGCGGCCGTCGGCCATCACGGCCCTCCGTCGCTGATCTGCCAGCGCCCGTCGCGGAGCGCCACGCGGATCGGCGCACCTCGCTCCCCGAGGGTGATCGCCGCCTCGTGGCGCTCGAAGTCGATCGTCAGGTGAACGTCAAGGGTAATCGCCGGCGCAGCGGGCTCGGGCCCGGTCGCCTCGGTCGGCGGCTCGAACGCCGGCGGCGTCGGCGCTGCGGCGGGGGTGGGGATCGGAGGGGGAGGGTGGGCTACGGGAGGCAGCGCTTCCGACGGCAAGTCGACGATCACGGTCGCCGCGCGCACGTCCACGCCCGCTGGCGGCGTCGGCCCGATCGGCGCCGCGCGGACGATCAGCCGGGTCGCTCCGAGGTCGATCAAGTCGCCCGCCGCGAGCGGCGTCGGCGCGCCCACGCGCACGCCGTTGACGAACGTGCCGTTGGTCGAGGAGAGATCCTCGATCGCGTACTCGCCGCTGGGGCCCCGCGCGACCTCGGCGTGGTGGCGCGACAGCTCCGGGTCGCCCCCGAGCCGGCCCAGGCCCTCGGTCTGGCGGCCGAACACCAGCCGGTCCTCGATCGTGAGCTTCTCGCCGGCCGCTTTGCCGGCAACGACCTCGAGGCGAAGTTCACCGGCCGGCGCGGACGCCGCGCTCACGGCCGCCCGACTCCGGCGGGCTCCGCCGCCATGAACTGCTCGACGAAGTCGGTCGACACGTCGCCCGACCGGAAGATCTCGTTGGCGAGCACGCGGCGATGGAACGGGATCGTCGTCCTGACGCCCCGGCCCTCGATCTTGAACTCGCTCAAGGCCCGGTCCATCCGGTTGATCGCCTCGGTCCGGGTCGGTGCCCAGACGATCAACTTCGCGATCAGCGAGTCGTAGAACGGCGCGATCGACCAGCCCGGATAGCAGTGCGAGTCGACTCGCGTCCACGGCCCGCCCGGTGGCACGTACACGTCGAGGCGACCGGCCGCCGGCGCGAAGTCGCGATCGGGGTCCTCGGCGTTGACGCGGCATTCGATCGCGTGGCCGCGCAGCACGACGTCGTCCTGGCTGACCGACAGCGGCTCGCCTGCAGCGACGCGGATTTGCTCCTGGATCAGGTCGACGCTCGTGATCATCTCGCTGACGGGGTGCTCGACCTGGATCCTCGCGTTCATCTCCATGAAGCTGAGGTTGCCGTCGCGGTCGAGCAGGAACTCCATCGTCCCGGCGCCGGTGTAGCCGACCGACAGCGCGCCCTTGACCGCCCGCTCGCCGATGTCGCGCCGCTGCTCGTCGGAGAGGTGAATCGACGGCGCCTCCTCGATCAGCTTCTGGTGGCGGCGCTGGACTGAGCAGTCACGCTCGAAGAAGTAGACGCCGTTGCCGTGCTGGTCGCAGATGAGCTGGATCTCGGTGTGGCGCGGGGCGTCGAGGTAGCGCTCCATGTACACCGCGCTGTCCTTGAACACGGCCTGCGCGGTCGCGCGGGTGGTCTGGTACAGGCGCGCCAGGTCCTCCTCGCGGCGCACGACGTTCATCCCGCGGCCGCCACCGCCGGCGACGGCCTTGATGATCAGCGGGAAGCCGATCGAGGCCGCGACGTCGTGCGCGTCGTCGACGGTCCCGACCGGCTCGATCGTGCCGGGAAGCAACGGCAGGCCGGCCTTCTGCATCAGGTCGCGCGCGACCGCCTTGTCGCCCACCCTTTCCATCACCTCGGGGCGCGGGCCGATGAACGTGATCCCGTGGTTGGCGCAGATCTCCGCGAAGAACGGGTCCTCGGACAAGAATCCGTAGCCGGGATGCAGCGCGTCGGCACCGGTCTTCAGCGCGGCGCCAATCACGTTCGGGATGTGCAAGTAGCTCTTGCCGGGGTGCGGCGGACCGACGTGCACAGCTTCGTCGGCGAAGCGGACGACCGCCGACTCGGCGTCCACGGTCGAATACAACGCGACCGACTTGATGCCAAGCTCGCGGCACGCCCGGGCGACCCGCAGCGCGATCTCGCCCCGGTTGGCGATCAGGACCTTGTTGAACAAAGCCGCTCCTAGGCCTCGGAGGGCTCTAGGTACATCAGCACCTGCTCGTACTCGACCCACTCGCCGTTCTCGGCCGCGACCTCGACGACCTTGCCCGACTCGCTCGCCACGACCTCGTTCATCATCTTCATCGCCTCGACGATGCACACGGTCTGGCCGGCCTCGACGCTGTCGCCAATCTCCACGAACGGCTTCGAGCCCGGCTGCGCGGAGCGGTAGAAGGTCCCGACCAGCGGCGCCAGCACCGGGCTGCGCGTGTCGGCCATCTGCTCGAGCGTGAACACCCCGGAGGCCATCCGCGCCGCGGGCGCGACGCTCAACCCCGGGCCGGCTCCGCCCGCGAGCGCTTGGCCGCTGCCGAGCAGTGGCCCGGCGTCGTTGGCGCTGATCGCCGGTGGTGCCGGCGCGGGCGCACCGCGCTCGATCTCGATCTTGTACTCGCCCGCCGCGACGGCAAGCCGTTGCACGGTGCTGCCCTCCAGGCGCCTGATCAAGTCGCGCGCCTCGGCCCACACCGACTCGATCATCGCGCGGTCGGGATTGGGAACATCGGTCTGGCTCATGGCTCCCCTGTGATCGGTGGAAGTACGGGTTGCAGGCCCGGCGCACCGAACTTGCGAAAGCGCTCGTAGCGCTGCGCCAGCAGGTCGTCTGTAGCGAGCGGGAGAAGCTCGGCGAGGCTTGTCACGAGGGCCGTGCGCAGGTTCGCGCCGGCGGCCAAGTGATCGGTCTGCGCGCCTCCATCGGGCTCGGGAACGACGGCATCCATCACGCCGAGGCGCAGCAGCTCGGGGCTTGTGATCCGCAGTGCCTTGGCGGCGCGTGGCGCCGCGCTGGCGTCCTTGAACAGGATCGTCGAGCAGCCCTCCGGGCTGATCACCGAGTAATACGCGTTCTCCATCATCAGCACCCGGTCTGACGTCGCCAGCGCCAGCGCGCCGCCGCTGCCGCCCTCGCCGGTGACGATCGTCACGATCGGGATCGGCAGTCGCGACATCAGCATGATCGACTCCGCGATCGCGATCGACTGGCCGCGCTCCTCGGCGCCGATCCCCGGGTACGCGCCCGGCGTGTCGACGATCGTCACCAGCGGCAGCCCGAAGCGCGCCGCGTAGCGCATCAGCCGCATGCCCTTGCGGTAGCCCTCGGGCTCGGGCATGCCGAAGTTGTGCTCCATCAGCTCGCCGGTCGTGTGGCCCTTCTGCTGACCGATCACCATCACGGTCAGCTCGCCGAGCCGGCCGAGGCCGCCGATGATCGCGTGGTCCTCACCGAACAGGCGATCGCCGCGCAGCGCGTGGAACTCGTCCAATGCCAGGCCGACGATGTCCAGGAAGCGAGGCCGGTCGATGTGGCGCGCAAGCTGCACCACCTCCCACGGGTCCCGCGCCGCCAGCGCGTCTGGATCGCTGACCGGCGGCTGGCCATCGCCCGCCGGCAAGCGGCTGGCGCGAGCGCCGCGCTGCTCCCCGCGCGCGGCCTCGGCGCCGGCGTGCAGCAACAGCAGGTTGCGCAGCGTGCGGCGCAGGTTCTCGCGCGGCTCGACCAGGTCGAGCATGCCGTGGTCGACCAGGAACTCAGCGGTCTGAAAGCCGGCGGGCAGCTGCTGGTGGATCGTCTGCTCGATCACCGACGGCCCCGCGAAGCCGATGTGTGCGCCCGGCTCGGAGATCAGGATGTCGCCGAGCGTCGCATACGAGGCGCTGACGCCACCGTAGGTCGGGTCGGTCAGCAGCGAGATGAACAGCACCCCCTCCTCGGCGAGTCGCGCGACCGCGAGGCTGGTCTTCGCCATCTGCATCAGCGACACGCAGCCCTCCTGCATCCGGGCGCCGCCCGAGGCCGAGACCACGATCAGCGGCGTACGGGTCTCGAGCGCCAGCTCGGCCGCGCGCGTGATCGCCTCGCCGACGGTGCCGCTCATGCTGCCGCCGATGAACGCGAAGTCGATCGCCGCGACCACGACCGGCAGGCCGTCGATCGCGCCCTTGCCGTACACGGCGCCGGCCTTCTGCCCGGTCTTGCGCTGTGCGTCGCGGATCCGGTCGGGATACGGCTTCGAGTCGCTGAACGCCAGCGCGTCGATCGGCTCGAGGTCGGCGCCGAGCTCCTCGAAGCTGGCGGCGTCGAGCAGTTGCGTGAGCCGCTCGCGGAGCTTGAGGCGGAAATGGTGGTTGCACTCAGGGCACACACCGAGATTGCGCTTGAGGCGCTTGTGGTACACGAACGCCTGGCAGTTGGGGCAACGGAACCACTCCGCCGAGACGGCGCGGCTTGCTGCAGCGACATCAGCCAATGATTTCTCCCGAGTTCAGTCGCCGGTCGTCTGACAGCATCGCGCGATAGTCGCGCAGCGAGGCGACCAGGGCCGCCTCGACCTCGTGGCGCGCGGGCGGCGACTGGCCCTCGGCCGGCTCTTCACCGGCCTGCGCCTGCAGGAAAGCCGCGACCTCTGTGCTCAACCCGTGCGGGTCGATTGCGGCCGCCTGCGCGGCCAGCGCGCGGGCGCGGTCCCACTGCTCGGCCTCGATCTCGACCTGCAGCAGGCCGTGCAGCGGGTACGCCTCGTGCCCGGGCACGTCGTCGATCTCGCGCAGGCGACCGAACGCATTGCGCGCATCGTCGAGCTTGTGGAGGCTCAGGTTGAGCTCCGCGACGTCCAGCCACGCGAGCGCGTCGTCGGGCACCGCATCGGCAAGTCGCTGCGCCTGTGCGAGCGCGTCGGCGTACTGCCCGAAGGATCGGTACATGTCGACCAGGCTGATCGAGGCCGTCGAGGCGCCGTGGACGGTCGACGCGGCGCGGACCAGGTACTCGACGCCCTCCTCGTCGCGGCCGGCGACCAGCGCGGTGTGGCCGAGATGCGAGAGCGCGACCTGGTCGTCGGGATCGAGCTCGACCGCCTGGCGAAACGCACTGTGGGCCTCCTCCGTGCGTCCATCGGCGGCGAGCGCCTCGCCGAGGTGATGCCAGGTGCGCGCGTCGCCGGGGGCCAGCTCGGTCGCGCGCTGCAGATGGCCGACCGCGTCAGGCGAGTCGACCTCGACGCCGGCCCGCCCCGCCAGCAGCAGCAGCTCGACGTCGTCGCCGGCCGAGCTCAGTCCGTCGAGCGCGACGCTCAGCGCCGGGTCGAACTCGTCGGCATCGAAATGTGCCTGCGCCCGCGCGCGGGCGTCACTGATCGCAGCTGCCATCGCCCCCACCGTTGGTCGAGTTGCCCCAAAATTGCACGCGCGCGATTCTCTCCGCCGGCGCCACCGTCGTCAAGCGAATGGGTTTCATTCGCTTGACCCTGCGCCCGTTGTCCAGGCCCAGTCCTTGATCTCGGGCGGGTCGTCGCCCAGCTCGACGATCTGACGGCGTAGCTGCTCGCGCTGTTGGGCGAATTTTTCGATCGCCTCACGCGCGCCCGAGACGGTGCGGATTGCGAACTCGCCCGACATCCCGCGGACCATCTCGCTGACCGCGATGTCGGCCCGGCTGAGCGCCTGGATCGCGAGCTGGAAGCGGTCGACGCCGTTCATCGCCAGCAGCTCGAACGGGGTCGTCGTCGTGCCCTCCTCGGCGTACCCGCTGACATGGAAGCGCTCCTGTCGCGGCCGGCGATGGATCAGCTGGTGCACCGCCGACGGGTAGCCGTGGAAGTTGAAGATCACCGGCCGGTCGTCGGTGAACAGCTCCCGGAACGCCTCCGGCGAGAGGCCGTCGGGATGTGACTCGGGCCGCGCGAGCGCGAACAGGTTCGTCACGTTGACGAACCTGACCTTGAGCTCGGGGACCTCGGCGCGCAGCAGGCCGGTCGCTGCGAGCAGCTCGGACGTCGGGACCGTGCCGCAGCAGGCGAGCACGATGTCGGGGTCGCCGTCGTCGTTGCTCGCCCAGGCCCAGCGGCCCGCGCCGATCCGCACGTGCTCGATCGCGTCGTCGATCCCCAGCCACTGCGGCAACGGCAGCTTGGACGCGATCACGAGGTTGATGTGGCCCGTCGCCTCCAGGCACTGAGCGATCGTCGCCAGCAGCGTGTTGGAGTCCGGCGGCAGGTACACGCGCGCGGTCTCCTCGCGCCGGTTGAGCATCGAGTTGATGAACCCCGGCATCTGGTGCGAGTAGCCGTTGTGGTCCTGGCGCCAGCCCTCCGACGTCAGCAGGTAGTTGAGCGACGCGACCGGCTCGCGCCACTTCGCCTCCTCGCGCGACATCTTGAGGAACTTGCCGTACTGGTTGACCATCCCGTCGACGATCGGGATGAACGCCTCGTAGCAGGGGAAGATCCCGTGCCGTCCGGTGAGCACGTAGCCCTGCAGCCAGCCCTGGCAGTTGTGCTCCGAGAGAATTTCCATGACTCGCCCGTCGGGCACGTAGTCGGGGCTGATCACGGGGTCGGTTGGCCACTCGTACGCGTGCCCGGACGCCTCGAACACGGCCTGCAGGCGGTTTGACGCGACCTCGTCCGGGCACACGATCCGGAAGTTGCGCTGCTGCTCGTTGAGGCGGAACACATCGCTCAGGTACTTGCCCAGCGAGCCGAGCGCGCTGTCGGAGACCGTGCCGGGCCCGTTCACCGCCACGGCGTGCTCGTGCAGCCCGGGCAGGTTCAGCGGCACGCGCATCCGCCCGCCGTTGACGTGCGGGTTGGCGCCCATCCGCTTGTCGCCGGTCGGGCACATCGCGAGCACCTCGGCGGCGGGGCCGCCGTGCTCGTCAAACAGCTCCTCGGGCTCATATGAGCGCAGCCACTGCTCGAGCGCGCGGAGGTGCTCGGGATTGCTCCTCGCCTGCATCGCCGGTACCTGGTGAGCCTTCGAGGTGCCCTCGATCTGGATCCCGTCGAGCTCGCGGATCCCCGTCCAGCCCTTCGGCGAGCGCAGCACGAGCATCGGCCACGCGGGGCGCGCCGGACGCCGCCCGTTGCGCGCCGCGTCCTGCAGCTGGCGGATCTCGCCATAGGCGGTGTCGAGCGCGGCGGCGAGCTTGCCGTCGAGATCGTCGCCGTCGACGATCATCGGATGCCAGCCGAAGCCCTCGAACAGCTTCGTCAGCTCCTCGTCGCTCATCGTGCCGTAGATCGTGGGGTTGGCGATCTTGTAGCCGTTGACGTGCAGGATCGGGAGCACCGCGCCGCAGGTCGCGGGATCGAGGAACTTGTTCGAGTGCCACGCGCCGGCCGTCGGGCCGGTCTCGGCCTCCCCGTCGCCGACGATGCAGGCGACGATCAGGTCGGGATTGTCGAGCGCGGCGCCGAACGCGGTCGCGAGCGCATAGCCGAGCTCGCCGCCCTCGTGGATCGTGCCGGGCACGATCGGCGCGATGTGGCTTGGGAATCCGCCTGGCCACGAGAACAGGCGGACGAGGCGGTCGAGGCCGTCGCGGTTGCGCGCCAGCTCGGGCTTGATGTCCTCCAGGCAGCCGTCGATCCACAGGTTGGCGAGGTTCGCCGGCGCGCCGTGGCCCGGTCCGGTGACCAGCAGCACGCTGGCGTCGGTGTCGAGGATCAGGCGGTTGAGGCCGGCGTAGACGAGGTTGATCCCGGGGACCGTTCCCCAGTGGCCGAGCAGGCGAGGCTTGACGTGCTCAGGCGCGAGCGGCTCCTCGAGCATGTGATTGCCCTGGAGGTAGATCATCGCCGCGGCGATGTAATTGGTCGCGCGCCGATATAGCGCCAGCCGTTCGGACGTCGCCGATGGTGCCTGCGTTGACAAGTGCCCCTCCTATTATTTCCGGACGATTGGATTGGACCCTACACGGAGGGCCCCGAGGTGTGCAAGGGCTCCGGCTGGGCGTGTCGCACCTTGGTCACAGCGGCGGACTCGTCCGCCAGCGACCACAACTCGAGCTT
>JBEKRJ010000101.1:0-9946 GCA_049518835.1 Solirubrobacteraceae bacterium | reverse complement strand
TGCGCGCAGGGCCGGTGCGAGCGCGCGCGGAACCTAC
Organism: Solirubrobacteraceae bacterium; assembly: GCA_049518835.1. GTDB lineage: Bacteria > Actinomycetota > Thermoleophilia > Solirubrobacterales > Solirubrobacteraceae > Palsa-465. Next base: position 9,909 of record JBEKRJ010000101.1, on the reverse strand, counting down.
ACCTTCATGCTGGCCTGCGTCGTGGCCCTCGCCGCCGTGGCGCTGAGCGGGCACTCCCCGGCGCTGCGCGCTCTGCTGTCGGCCAACTGGCCGCTGGTCGTGCTGTCGCTCGCCGGAGCGCTGGCGGCCTGCCGCGAGCCATGCGGGCGTGCGTTGACGGTCCTGATGGCCACGGTCGCGGTGCCGTTCGCCGCCTACCAGTACCGCGATCCGAGCTCGGCCCGTTACTGCTCGGAGCTGATCCCGGTCCTGTGCCTGCTCGCTGCGGTCGCGGTCGTGACGCCGGGGCGCGCGGTTGCGCGACGTCTGCAGGCGCTCGGCGTGATCGCCGCGCTCGGGCTGGCGATCGCACCGCTGCTGTCGACCCCCGCGCAGCCGGCCGTCGGGCGCGACTACTTCCAGACGCTCGCGCTGTGGCTTCGCCACGCTCCGCCGGGCCCGCTCGTCAGTGCCGCGCCGGACGCGTTCGGCTACCTGCTGCCCGGACGCGCCCAGCGGGCAATCGCGCCGGGGACACATGGGCTGATCCTGCTCGACGCTGCGCAGCGCGAGTACGCGCCCGCCAGCGTCGCGGTCGGGACGCCGCTCGAGAGCTATGTTCCTGCGGGTGGCTTCGAGCGGCCCGACGGCAGTATCGACAGCGCGCCGGCGCGGCTCATCGCCGGCGTCGTGACCAAATGAGCGATCACCCGCCGACCCGCGCTCGCCGATTGAGAAAGAAGCTACCGCCGCTGCGCGTCGTCGGCGCAAGCGCGCGCTGCTGGGTGTCGCTGCGCGCCCGCGGCGTGCGCCTGGGTTCGGTGCGCTGCGACGGGCGCTCCCCGGTGATCTACACCGACGGGCACGCGATCAGCATCGGCCCGCGCCTGTCGGTGCGTGGGCGCACCGCGCGGGCGGAGCTCGGCACTCAGCAGGGCGGCAGGCTCACGCTCGGCGCCGGCGTTTACATCAACCAGGGCGCCTCGATCGTGGCCTCGGATTCGATCACGATCGGCGACCGCGTGCGCATCGGCGACTACGCCGCGATCCACGACAGCGACTATCACCCGCTCGCCGCGGACCTCCCCGTGCGCGTGGCACCGATCGTCATCGAGGACGACGTGTGGATCGGCCGCAGCGCGCTGGTCATGCCCGGCGTGCGAATCGGCCGGGGCAGCGTGGTCGCGGCCGGGGCCGTAGTCACCCGGTCGGTGCCCGCGCGCCACCTCGCGGCCGGGGTGCCCGCACGGGTGATCCGCGAGCTTGACATCCCCGACGGCTGGCGGCGCGGATGACTGTCCGCGCCGCCTGGCAACTCTGGCCCTGCCCTACAGCACTACGAGATTCTCAGCGCAGACGTCGCGGGTGACGCCGCGTAGGTCGACGAGCAACGCGCTGCGCTCCGCGATGCTGGCGTAATCGACGCCTGGATGGGCCGTGACGAGCACGACGGCGTCAGCCTCTGGCACGGCGCTCTCGAGCGAGACGCTTTCGAGACCGTACTTGGGCAGGGCAGGGACGTAGTCATCGTGATAGCTGACGAGCGCACCGCGGTCGGACAGGACCTCGATGATCCGCAGTGCGGGTGACTCGCGAATGTCGCCCACACCTCCCTTGTAGCTCGCGCCCAGAATCAGGATGTGCGAGCCCCGCAGCGACTTGGAGACGTCGTCGAGGGCGCGGTCGATCCGCTCTACGCAGTGGTAGGGCATCTGCTGGTTGATCTTGCCCGCGAGCTCGATGAATTCGGTCGACATGTGGAACTCGCGTGCACGCCAGGTCAGATAGAAAGGATCGACTGGCAGGCAGTGACCGCCCAGGCCGGGCCCGGGCTCGAACCGCATGAATCCATAGGGCTTGCTCGCCGCGGCCTCAACGACCTCCCAGATGCTGATGCCCATGCGCTCGGCCAGCATCGCCATCTCGTTGACCAGAGCGATGTTCACCGCCCGGAAGATGTTCTCGAGCAGCTTTGTCAATTCGGCCGCTTCCGGGCTCGACACACGGACGATCTCGTCGCAGACCCGGCGATACAACGCCTCGGCCCGGTCACCACACGCGGGTGTCATCCCGCCGATGACCTTCGGCGTATTGCGCAATGTAAAGTCGGTCCGCCCCGGGTCGACGCGCTCGGGCGAGAAGGCGACGTTGACATCGACGCCGACGCGCAATCCGGACTCCTCGAGCAGGGGCACGAGCCGTTCGCGCGTCGTGCCCGGATAGGTCGTCGATTCAAGCACGACGAGCTGTCCCGGCTGCAGCACCTGTGCCAACGCGTAGCCGGCCCCGACGAGCGCTCCGAGGTCCGGCTCGCGATTGGGTGTCAGCGGCGTCGGAACGCAGATCAGAACGGCCTCTGCCCGCGCCAGATCCGCGTAGCGGGTGGTCGCGGTGATCGAGCCAAGTGCCGCACGCAGCCGCTCGGATGGTACGTCCTCGATGTATGACTCACCGGCCGCGACGGCCGCCACCTTCCTGCGGTCGACATCGACCGCAACGACCTCGGTGCCGGCCTCAGCGAAGGCGACGACGAGCGGCAGGCCCACATACCCCAGGCCGATCACACCAACAGTCATCGCTCCCTACCTCCTCGGCGCACGCTGTGATGGTGCGCAGCGTTCGTGTTGTGCGTGGCGACGTGGTGAACCGTCTTCGCCTGCTGCTTGGCTGTGCTGCTGCTGGTGCCGTGGCTGTTCCCGGCTCGGGAGCTCTTGCTCGGCGTATGCCGCACGTGCTTGTGGTGCCGCTTGGGCTTGGGCTTGGGCTTGTGATGATGCTTTCGGACGGGCGGGGGCGGCGTCACGGAAGCACGGGACGGCGCGTGCGCCGTTGTCCCCGCTTGGGCTGCTGCGTATCCCGCGCCCCCAAGCAACATCAGCGAGGATCCAAGAACTGCGGCCTTGAAGGCCGCACCCTTGGCGATCGCGACTCTCATCTGGTCCCCTTCAGGTTGATGGACAAGTGGCGATGAACTTGGATGACATCCTGTCGTCCGTTCGTGCCGCCGGCTGTATCGGGAGCAAAGGTCGCCGGCTTTGATCGCAGCCCCGACAAGCCGGACGTTCGTCCGATCGAGCCCCGAGGCGCCACCTGTCCGTTCGCGGCGCTGTCGCCGCGTGTGCGTGATCCCCGCCGGCTCGCGGCGGCATCGCCTAGCTCATGCGCGCCTCCCGGCGGCGTTGGACCGCGTGGCGTTGGACCGGCGCTGACGACGAGTACGCGATGAGGTTGATCGTGTCCTGCGATGAGCGGACTTCTGCTTGCTCTGACTGGTATGCGCCGGGGCGCTGTGGGCGTGCCCGGCGGCCGGCTGCTGGGAGCTCGCCGCCAACCATGAGCTGTAAGCGGCCAGCGTGCGCGCGGTGCCGTTCACGTAGCAGGCGCTCGGGCCGCTGGCGCCGGTAAAGGTGTCCGAGCGCTCGCTGTAGGTGCGTGCGGTGTAGGTGTCGGGCGCGGCGAGGTTGACGTACGCATGCATCCCTGCGGCGCCGCCGACCTCGAACAGGTTGCCGCTCAGCGTCACGGTCTGGCTGCTGGCGGAGTCCGGGCCGGAGCCGACGTAGAGGTCGTAGTTGGCGGGGTCCGAGACGGTGTTGGCCGAGATCGCGAACGATTCGTACAGCGGATCCTTGCCGCTGGCGAGCAGGATCCCGGTGTCGCTCTGGCCAGATAGGAGGTTGCCGGAGATGGCCGTCGTCCCGGGCGTCGTCGTCTCGCTGTTGAAGGCGATTCCCTTTTGTCCCCCGTAGATCTTGTTGTTCTCGACGATGTTGTTCTGAAAGCGGAGCGACACGCCCGCGGTCTGCGGGCTGGTGATCGTGTTGTTCGTGATCGTGAAGCTGGGTCCCTTGGCGTAGATCGCATGGCAAGGGTTCTGGCCGGCGCCGGTGCCGCAGTAGGGCCCGACCCCGTTATCCACGAACACGTCCTGGTCGACCGTTACGTGCGAGCCGAGCGAGAACACGCCGGAGTCGGCGGTGTTGGCGATGCGGTCGTTCTGGATCGTCCAGTTAGAGTCGAGCGTGCTTCGCAGGCCGATTCCGTAGCCTCCGATGCCGCCCTGGTAGGTGCTCGAGACGCTGCTGTCGCTGACGACGACGTTCGTCACGCCGCTGCCCGAGGCGCTGGTGCCGATCCCAGGGCTTGTCGCGCTGGTGATGGCCAGATCGGTGAAGGTCAGGTTGCTGTTGGACTTGAGGTAGACGCCGCCGGTGAGGTTGGCCTGCCCGGCTCCGTAGGACGTGTACACGATCGGCTGGCCCGGACCGCCCCTCGTGCCGTTCCACGGCGCGAGCGGCTGCATGAAGGTCTGCCCGCCCTCGAACGCCACCGTGTCACCCGGCTGCAGGCGGGCGGCGTCGACCTTGTTCATCGACTGCCACGCCGCGCACGGTGAAGTGCCGGCGTTGCTGTCGCTGCCCGTCGGGCTGACGTAGTAGACGGTGCCGCCGCTCGCAAGCCCTCCCGAGCAGGCGGAGTCGGCACGTGCGGGTGCGGTGGCGTTGGCAGCTACGGCGAGGGAGGCGATGACCCCGCCGAGCGCAACGGAGCAGCGGCTGAACAGATGGTTTCTCATGGTGGTAGATCCTCGGTGGGCAAGCGCGGCCCGACCGTCTCGCGGTGATCGAGACCGTTGGCTTCGCGTCCCGGACGGGGCCGGGTTGGCCTTTAGCTGGTCTGAGCGCCCCGAGCTTTCTCGCTCCGAGCGAGAGCTCTTGGCTAAGCGACCCCGACTCGCGCCGGGTTGCCTTCCTCAGCTGGTTCCGCGTGCACTGGCAGCCGAGCTATCTCGCACCGAGCGAGACCTCAAGCTTTGCGTCCCCGACTCGCGTCGGGTTTGCTCTTCTTACTGTGCACTGGCGGCCGAGCTATCTCGCACCGAGCGAGACCTCTGGCTTTGCGTCCCCGACTCGCGCCGGGTTTGCCTTGTCAGCTGTTCCTTCCAGAATCGTGGTCGGCGCCGGGCGGGTGAGGATCGAGTGGCGCTGAGAGATGGTGGACGTTTGTTCGGTCGGTGGCGACGTGAGGCCGGCTTTGCCGGCCGCCCCTCAGCCGACGACGGCTGAGCGCCTACTCAGCATCGGTAAGAACTACGGTCTGGGTCGTGAGGGATTGATCCGAGACAGATCGTGTGCATGAGTCGGCACAAGCCTCCGTCCTGGCCGGCGTGGAGCACGAGCGGCCGCTCGCGGCTGCGGTACAGCAGATGGGTGAACTGCCTGTACTCGACCGAACCGTCCAGCGCGTGCTGGAGCTCTGCCGGGACGAGGATTACTCAACCGCGGAGCTCGTCGCCACTCTCGAGGGCGACGCGGAGTTTGCGGCCAACCTGCTGCGGTTCGCGAATTCGGCCTACGCATCGCGGCCCCTGCGGGTGCGCACGATCCGCCAGGCGGTGATGATGGCCGGGCGGCTGACGATTAGCCGGATGGCGGTGGAGGCGGCGACGTGGCGCTTCTTGGAACGTGCGCCGGGAAACGGCCGCGCCTCGGTTGGGTTGATGCACGTCCACGCGGTTGCGGTTGCGTCGTGGTCGCTGGAGCTGGCGCAGCGTAGCGGCGCGGCCGCCGAAGTCGCGCATCTGGCGGGGCTGCTACATGACATCGGCAAGCTCGTCATGCCGCTCGCGTTCGGCGAGCAGGAGCTGGATGCAATCGCTGCTCACGCACCCGCCGGACGCGCACGGGTGGACCTCGAGCACCTCCACTGTGGCTGCGATCACGCGCTCGCGGGCGCGATGCTCGCGAGGGCGTCCCGCGTCGACGCGCCGGTCGTGACGGCGATCCTCGCGCACCACGACCTCGACGGTGATGCTAGTGCCGAGACCGCCTGCGTCCAGGTCGCGAATGAGCTCGTCGGGATGCTCATGGGTATCGAGCCCGACCGTCCCCTGCTCGCGCGTGCACTTCGCGCGCTAGGAATGCAGGCAGGCGATCTCGACGATATCGCGGCACAAGCCGTCCCGTTTGGCGTTGGCCCAACTCTCTTCGCGCCCGCCAGCACTTCACTCGCGGGGCGGTCCGCAAAGCTCTCCGACCAACGGGCCCACACCGACGAGCTGACCGGGCTGGCGAACCGCCGGAACTGGCAGCGGCAGGCACGCGAGCTTGTCCGCACCAAGGGCGGCGCGGTGATGATTTGCAACCTCGATCATTTCAAACAGCTCAACGATCAAAGCGGTCATCTCACCGGCGATCTCGTCATCTCCGAAGTTGCCCGGATCCTCTCTCACCACGGGTTTGCCGGACGGCTTGGCGGCGACGAACTTGTGCTGCTCGCCGCCGTCGCTCCGACGCAAGCGCGCACCGTTGCCGAAACGATCCGCAAGCAGGTCCGACAAGCCTTTCGCTGCGGCAGCATCGACGGGTGGAAGGCGAGTGTGTCGATCGGCGTTGCCCTCGCGGACGGAGATCAACTCGACCTCGACGCGCTCCTGACTGCGGCCGACGATGCGCTCGACAAGGCAAAGCGCGCGGGGCGCGGCCGTGTCGTCGTTGCCGACTGACTGAACTGATTCGATTGGCGTCTACGTCGCGCTACACGACGTCTGACTCTCGCAGCACGGTGCCGTCGCGCCGGGTGATGACAGTGGCCCGGTTGCGCCGGTCCGTCCAGACCGTGGGCCATAGCATCGCGATCCCCAGCCCAATGATCCCAACGACCATTAGGATCACTCCGATGTTGTGAATGTTGAATCCCTTGGTCGTCACGCTCACCGCGAAGCGAAGGACCGCTCCGATGGCATCAGCAGCAACGATGTTCCGACTCCCATTTCCCCATTTCGACCTCCGCCAAAAGTTGGTGTATTCGATGCGTCCTGCCGACCGGACGACCAGAACTTAGTGGCGCCCGCCGCCGACGAATCCGGTGCGCAGCAGCATGACTGCCGGCGTGATCACGTCTCTGCGTAGATTGACCCGCATGCGGCGCGCGGGTAGCTACCCGGGGTACGTGCTTTTCAACCCCTCGCCGAAGCCGCCTCTCGGCTGTTCCTTGCGCGCCGGCTGCCGCCTCTTCGCCACCGGCGACTCAGCCTCGACACACGGCGGTGGGACGCAGCATCTCGACAACTAGGAACGCGAGCTCGAGCGCCTGCTGCGTATTCAACCGCGGGTCGCACGCCGTCTCATACCGAGAGGCAAGCTGGCTGTGGGAGATCATCTGCGCGCCGCCCAGGCACTCGGTGACCTCCTCGCCGGTGTGCTCGACGTGAATGCCGCCTGGATGCGTGCCGAGCCGTCGATGCACCTCGAAGAACCCGTCGACCTCGTCCATGATCCGGTCGAAGTGCCGGGTCTTATGACCACTCGGCGACTCCTCGGTGTTGCCGTGCATCGGATCGCACTGCCACACCACGCGATGACCGGACCGACTGACCGCGTCAACGATCGGCGGCAACTTATCGCGAACCGCGTCGTTGCCCATCCGTGACACGAGCGTCACGCGGCCGTCGACACGCTGAGGATCGAGCCGCTCCACGAGCTCGACGGCCTCCTCGGGCGCGATCGTGGGGCCGATCTTGACGCCGATCGGGTTGGCGATGAGCGCTCCGATGGCCACATGAGCGCCTTCGAGCTGACGCGTGCGGTCGCCGATCCAGAGCTGATGCGCCGAGAGCAGAAACAGCCGATCGCCTTCAGGCCGCAGCAACGAACGCTCGTAGTCGAGCACGAGCATCTCATGACTCGCGAACAGCTCGACCGTGCGCAGCGAACTGTCATCGACGCCGCACGCGGACATGAACCGCAGGCTGCGGTCAATCTCGCTCGCGACACGCTCGTAACGCTCCCCGGCGCTTGACTGGCGCACGAAATCCATGTTCCACTCATGCAACCGGTGCAGATCGGCCAGCCCAGCGCCGGTGATCGCGCGACCCAGGTTCATCGCGGCCGCCGCGTTGGCGTAGGCGCGCACGAGCCGGCCCGGGTCCGGCCGCCGCGCCTCCTCGGTCGGCTCGAGCCCATGGATCATGTCGCCGCGATAAGACGGAAGACCGACCGCGTCGCTGTCAGAGCTCCGCGGCTTGGCGTACTGCCCGGCGATCCGCCCGACCTTGACGACGGGCATCGACGTCCCGTACGTCAGGACAACCGCCATCTGCAGCAGCGTCCGGATCGTGCCGCGCAGGTGCGCCTCGGTGTTGTCGGCAAACGTCTCGGCGCAATCCCCGCCCTGCAACAGGAACGCCTCGCCGCGGGCGACTCTGCCGAGCCGCAGCTGCAGTCGGTCGACTTCCGACGGGACCGTGATCGGCGGCACGGCCTCCAACACCCCCCGCACACGCGCGAGGTAGTCAGCGTCTGGCCACGCCGGCTGCTGTGCCGCCGGGCGCGCAAGGGCGTCGGCGACCGCTGCCGCGATGGGATTTGGCAGCAGCGGTAGCACAGGACCCGCAACGACGGGCACATCAATCGTCCAAGTCACGCGTCCAACGGTACGCCGTGTCCGCAGTGACGTCGAGTGAGCCGCCCGGCGCAGCAGCTATGTGCTGGTGGGCAGGCAATCATGAGCCTCAACTGATCAGGCTAAACTGAGGACCGTGCGCGAGCGGTCCGCTTTCTCTGACGAGCCGAGACCGCAGGGGGCTGCCGTCGAGCTGCGCGCCCACCCTCGGGCTGCTGTATCGCCGGCTCCCTCAGACCCGGTCGTCGGTGACCCGACCCTGCCGGAGAGCTCGGCGCTCAGTCGCTTGGATCAGCATGGCCCTACGACGGCGGCGCAGCTGGCGAAGCTGGAGCAGATCAGCCCTCAGTCGATCGGCGCCACTGTGCAGGCGCCGAGCAGCTGACGCGGGCGCTGACGGCACTGAGCGCCGACGAGCGGGCCCGGCTGCTGGCGGTCCTCCCGGTGCTCGAGCACCGCCCACGAGCTGTGAGCATGACCGCCGCGACCCCAGCCGACGACCGCTACAAGTGGGTCGCGCTGGCGAATACGACCGCGGCCGTGTTCATGAGCCAGCTGGACGGCTCGATCGTGCTGATCGCGCTGCCGGCGATCTTCACCGGGATCCACCTCGATCCGCTGGCGCCGGGCAACATCAGTTACCTGCTGTGGATGATCATGGGCTACCGACTGGTTCAGGCGGTGCTGGTCGTGACCGTCGGACGCCTCGGGGACATGGTCGGCCGGGTGCGGATCTACAACGCCGGCTTCGCGGTGTTCACGGTCGCGTCGGTGATGTTGTCGTTTGATCCCTTCAGAGGCACACACGGGGCGCTGTGGCTAATCGGGTGGCGGTTTCCGCAGGCGATCGGCGGCTCGATGCTCACCGCCAACTCGGCCGCGATCCTGACCGACGCCTTTCCCGCCGAGCAGCGAGGGTTCGCGCTCGGCACCAACCAAGTCGCGGGCCTGGCGGGGATGTTCATCGGTCTCGTCGCCGGGGGCCGGGTGATCGCCGGGCTCACCGGAGGCGTCGTGCTGCTCGTGACGTTCGTGGCGATCGAGCGCCGCGTCGCGGCGCCGATGGTCAACCTCGGCCTGTTCCGGGTGCGCGCGTTCGCTGCCGGCAACGTCGCCGGTTTCGCGGTGTCACTGGCCCGCGGCGGTCTGCAGTTCATGATCGTGATCTGGCTGCAGGGGATCTGGCTGCCGTTACACGGTTACAGCTTCAGCCAGACGCCGTTGTGGGCCGGTATATACATGCTCCCGCTCACGGTTGGCTTCTTGATCTCCGGCCCGGTGTCGGGCACCCTGTCGGACCGGTTCGGCTCCCGCGGCCTCGCGACCGCCGGCGCCGCCGGATCCGGCGCGGCGTTCATCGGACTGATGCTGCTGCCAGTCGACTTCCCGTACGCAGTGTTCGCGCTCCTGCTTGCGCTGATCGGAGCCTGCACCGGGATGTTCGCCTCGCCGAACTCCTCCTCGATCATCGGCAGCGTCCCGGCCTCCGAGCGCGGTGTCGCCTCCGGAATGCGCGCGACCTTCCAG
>JBEKRJ010000100.1:0-9982 GCA_049518835.1 Solirubrobacteraceae bacterium | reverse complement strand
TTCAAGTCGCTCGCCGAGGGCGCGAAGGTGAGCTACGACACCGAACGCGGACCAAAGGGTCCCTCGGCAGCGAACGTCCAGACGATCTAGCAAGCGCGGGCCGACGGCGACGGATGTCTCCTTGGGGCCTCCGTCGCTTGAGGCCGCATGCCAAGTGATGCCTAGCGGAGCTGAGTCATAGGCCTGCGCGCAAAGGGCCGCCGGCGAAACTCGTTGCCGGCGAAACTCGACACGTAAGGAGGCCACCATGGCGCAGCGCAACAAGAAGACGACCATGGCAAAGCTCGCCCGGGAGCACCGACTTCGCGAGCGGCGGGTCGACAAGCAGGCCAAAAAGGACGCCCGTAGGCGCGCTACCTCGAATGACTCGCTACCCCTCAGCGAGATGCCCGCGCCGAAAGAGGCATAGCAGTCCGTCGCAGACAACTGCGGCCGGACCACCAGCCGCGGGCTCCACCTCACGGAGCACGATGTTGCCAGTGGCGTGGTCACGGCCGTCCCGCCGATCATGCTCGCGATCGGCATGTGGTTCGGCTGGGCGGCGACCTGCCCAGCTGGAAGGACATCCTCGTCCTTGTGGTCAGCTACGTCGTGATCGGGACGGGCGTCACCGTCGGCTTCACCGTTAGGACGGGGAAACTCGAAGCAGGACCACGTGCTCGGGGTTGATCCCGATGCGCTCGCCCGTGTTGGCGTCATCGAACCATGCGAGCTCCATGATCGAGCCCCTGGCGGCGTCGAGAATTGCGCGCTCGACATCCTGAGCGGTGCCCTCGACCCGGTGGCGCTCTCCGCCGAGGACCGTGATCTCCGTTGTGACCGTCGGCCGAGATGACTCCATGGTCAGTCGGCGACCAGAGCAGACACGGCGTAACGTGGGCGCGGCGAGCGATGAGAAGGTCGTGTCATCCGGTCTCCGTTCGGCGCCAGCCGACCACTGGCCCCGCGAGCCTCGATCATGAGCCTCGCGTCCAACAACCTCAGCGCGGTTTGCACGCCGTTATCCGCGAGCTCAAGGTTGAGCAGATGACCCCGCGGTCAGCGCCAGCGTCGAGACTACTCCCTTCCAGATGCCCACGCAAGGAGGGCCGCAGGCGCGTGCTACGGTGGAATGGGCGGACGACGCTTGTCGCCCGCGAGGTTCACCACGCCGACGCGGCGAATCTCGTCCGAACGAATGTACCGCGCCGGCGAAGGGAGGCGGATGATGCCCAACCGACCGAGCGGGGCTGCCGGATCGAAGACGGCACGAGAACGTGCCGAGGAGAGGCGGCGGGAGAAGCTGGAGTTCGTCGCTGAGCAGGTCGAGAGTGGCAGACTCGTCATCCGCCAGATGACCGAGGAGGAGCGCCGGCGCGACCCGCCGCCCCGCTCTCAGCCGCAACGCCCCGTCAAACGGTGAGCGATGCCTGACCGAGAGGGGCTGATCGCGCGGATCCGACAGATGCGCCGCACGAACGAGGCGTCAGCTACGACGCGGCGAAAGGTCGCGCCCAACGATGACCCGATCGCGCTGCAGGACCTGCAAACGCGAGTCGAGCATTTGGAGCACCTCGTGGAGGCGCTCCAGGACTCCGTGCATCGGGAATCGGAGCGACAGGGCAAGCGGATCACGGAGCTCGAGGCTCAGGTACAGCCGGGGGCGCTCAGCGTCGCGCTGAGCAAGGACGCCCGCGAGCGCGGGCTCTAACGGCCCTCGCCGCGGATGACCGTGTTCTTCATCCCCGGCATCTCCCGCGAACGGTGACGGCCGCGCCGGACCCGTGAGCTTTACCCCGGAGCTTGCGGGCAGGCGGTGCATTTTCAACCAACGCTGATTGGCGCCGGGGGCGCCGCTCAGCTCAGCGACACCTTTGCTCGTCGAGATGCTCGAACGCGACGGCATAAGCGATTTGCTGGCGACTACGACGCAGCGAAGCCGGCCGCCGGCAGGGACGTGCCCGAGTTGCGGAGCGATCACGAGCTGCGAAGACGGCGCCGCCACCGAGGCCGCCGCGCGCGCGGCGGCCTCGTTGACGCCCGTGCACGAACCGACCGACAACCGAAGCCGAAGCCGTTGCCTCCCGTCGGTGACGACGGCGCCGTCGCCTTCCTCCTCCAGGAGGATCAGGAGTTGGCAGAGCGGCTCTCCGCGCGCCAACGGGAGGAAGTGACATCGCTCCTTCGCGCTCCTGTCATCGAGATCGGGCGGGGCAGTTGGAGTCCGCCCCGGCTCGACCCTGGCATGAGCTTCGGGCTGCTGCTACCCGACGGGCTCGTGGCTCGACGCGTCGAAGTTGCGGGCGCGCTCGCGATGGAGATCCTGGGACCGGGCGACATCGTGCGACCGTCGGAGGATTCCCCATTCGTCGATGTCGCGCCGCAACCGGCAGACTGGGAGGTCTTCCAGTCCACCCGGCTTGCGGTGCTCGACAGGCGGATCACCGCATTGATCGCACGCTATCCAGCACTCTCGCTGGCGTTCTCCGACCGACTGGTCCGCCGCACCCGACGACTGAGCTACCTCCTCGCGCTCAGTCACCTCCGACGGATCGAGGACCGGCTACTGGGGATGCTGTGGTACCTGGCCGCGTCCTGGGGACGCGTCACTCCACTCGGACTGAAAATCCCGATCCCCCTGACCCATCAGGCGCTCGGTGAACTTGCCGGCGCCCAGCGCCCCTCGGTCACGCTCGCGGTCGCCGCCCTTTGCGATCGCGGGCTCGTCAGCCGCATGCCGGACGGAACGTACGTCCTCTGCGGGGATCGTCCCCCGTGGCTGCAGCCGCCCTGCGACTGGCTCGACTCATGGCCTGAGAGCCGCATGCGATCCAATCGGGACGCGGACTGAAGCTGCTACGTTGTCGGAAGCGGTCGACGCCGTCGGCCGCGAGGCAGCTCGCTTGGGTCCCGCAAATCAGCGGTTCGGGTCAGCAATAGCCTCCCGAATCGTTCGCGGCCCCAGCGCCGCCAAGGAGTCGTACATGTCGATGCAGTCCTTTGCCGATCTCGGCGTCTCGCCCGCCGTCGTCGGTTCGCTCTCTCAGCAGGGCATCACACAGCCCTTCGCGATCCAGCGAGACGTCATCGGTGACGTTCTCGATGGCCGCGACGTGCTCGGGAAATCCCCGACCGGCTCTGGCAAGACGCTCGCCTTCGGAGTTCCGCTCGTCGAGCGGATCGAGGCTGACGATCCACGACCGGCCGCCTTGATCCTTGCGCCGACGCGTGAGCTCGCGACCCAGATCGTGGACGACATTCGCGCGATCGCGCATTCCCGCGCGCTCAGGGTGACAGCGGTATACGGCGGTGTTGGCCTCGTCAAGCAGGCACGCGACGCGGCGCGCTCGCACGTGCTGGTCGCCACCCCAGGACGCCTCGAGGATCATCTGGCGCGGGGCGCCTTCACGCTCGGGAACGTCCGCATGCTCGTGCTCGACGAGGCTGACCGGATGCTCGACATGGGCTTCCGGCCGGCGGTCGACCGGATCGTCGCGCTGTGCCCGGCGACACGCCAGACGCTGTTCTTCTCGGCGACGCTCGACGGCGAGGCCGGCCGGCTGGCAGCGCAATACACCCGCGAGCCGGCGATCCACGAACACGGACCGACGGCGAGGCGCGCGGCAACCGATATCGAGCACCGCTTTCTTCAGGTCGCAGATGAGCACCGCGTCGAGGCGCTCGTCGTCGAACTGCGGCGCGACCGAGAGCTGACGCTGGTGTTTGTAAGGACCAAGCATGGTGCCGACCGTCTCGTCAAGCGGCTGCGTGCTCGCGGTGTCGAGGCAGTGGCGATGCATGGCAACAAGTCCCAGCGCCAGCGCGAGCAGGCGCTCGCGCGGTTCGAATCCGGCGAGGTGGACACGCTCGTCGCCACCGACGTCGCGGCCCGCGGGATCGACGTCACCGGAATCTCCCACGTCATCAACTTCGACCCCCCTGCCGACGGCGACACGTATGTTCACCGGATCGGCCGGACGGGCCGCGCCGGCGCGAAGGGCATCGGCATCACGCTCGTCGCGCCGGCCGAGCATCACGATGTCAGCCGGCTCGCCGCTGGGCTCGGTCTCAAGCACGACCTGCCCACGACAGCGACCGAGCGCCGGACCAGCCCTTCGCGTGCAGGCCGCACGGGCGGACGGTCACGTCGCGGGGGCACTCACCTCCGAGCCGGCGCCCAGCGCTGACGTCGCTGCCGGCGCCGGCCGAGCGCCAGGAAAGCCATGAAACGTACCTATCGCGCCGGCCGTGCCCGATTGATCTGACCAAAACGTTGCCAGCGAGTCGCGCTCGGCACGCCCTGTAACGGTTTCGAGATTGCGGCCGCTAATTCCGAGTGCTGTGCTGGGAACGTGGTATGGTCGTTAATGCGCTCAGTGAGCCTACGCTCTTCTCGCTTTCCGGGCGGCGTTTCCGGTCAGAGGGGCAGAGAGGCCGCTGGCCATGGCTACCGCAACAAAGAAAGCTGGCGATGCCGAGCAGGACCGGAACCGGCACGCTGCGCTCGACGCGTCCGAGTTGGCGTCGACGGGGTCTTGGTTGTGATGAACGGTGTCTGCGCGGGGGTGCGGACACGATCTCCCGGGCAAGAACCGGCCTTGATAGCAACTGTCAGGAGGGTGTCCCGGCTCGGGGCACCACCACCGCAGGCAAGCCGTTCCAAGTTTCCATCGAAAGGGTCGGTCATGACTCACCTTTGCTGCGCACGCTGCCGCCTGCGGTTCACCCCCGCCGCGTCGGCGTATCTGACGGCGTGCCCCAAATGCGGTGAGGCACCTCAACCGTCCAGCCTGGAGAGCACCTTAGGCTTCGGTCTGTTCGGACCGGAGGATCTCTCGCACGAACTGCCCCAAGCCGTCGTCGTTTCAGTCCCAGTCCCCGACCCTCGCGCGCGACCGTGACCGACCCACATCGGCGCCGTTGGGCGGGTTTAGTCGTCCAGCCAAATTCGTAACGCTCGTCGCACGCGCACAGCCGACGCGCGGTCCCAGCACAGACGTATGGCAAAGCTCCCCGATTCCGAAGGAGAAGTGATGGCAGTCAGGCACAAGATAACCGTATCGATTGACCCGCCGACACAACGGCCCACGGCGACCCAACGGCGCGCAGCGTTGACCGCCTCGATCGCGGGCCAGCAGGGCAACCTCAAGCGCGAGGCGGCGGAACGCCGCGCCAAGCGAGCCAGCGACGACGCCCGGCATGGTCAACCCGCGGCGACGTCGGTCCCGCACTAGCAGGTCAGCCAAACGCGCACAAGGTGATAACAATGAACGACGACGCAATTCTCACCCTGGTCACGCGCTTAGCGCGCCCCCATCCGTCTGGCGGCGCCGTCATCGAGCGTGCCGCGATTCTCGCCGAGGGGGCCGACTTCAACGCGGTCCTCGCGTGGATCACAAACCACGAAGGACAGCCTGAGGTAGCTGTTGCATCGCCGGCGTCGCGCGGCCTCCACGGGGCCAGGCTAAGCGGCGGCGGTGCGGCACCGTCCCGTCCCCCGCTCCGCTTCGTCTTGCCGGCAGGCGCGCTGACCTAGCTGATGCCGACTCGACTCGGGTGATCGACGAGCCGAAGCCGGGTTAGTCGTTGATATCGAGGACGGGCGTGATGTCCGGCAGCCGCTGCCCTTCCTGGGCATGCTCGTTGGGCACCACGGCGGTGCCTAAGGCGAAGAACTCGATTACGTGGCTCCCCCAGCCGTGGTTGTTCTCGTGCAGCTTGACCTCCACGATCCCTAGAACGCCGTCACCGATTGCCTCGGCCTCTTTCTGCATGCGTTCCATCGCGAGCTCGCGCGCGTCATACAGGGCCTGGGTGTACTGCTCGAGCTCGACGTTCTGGCCGGTCTGGCGCATCGATTGCATCATGCCGCGATGAGCGACGTGGTAGACGCAGTTGCCCATGACGAGCCCAACTGGGCGCTTGCCGGTCTGCATCAAGGTCCAAAAGGCCTGACCGCTGAGATCGGAGGTGAATGGACGCCCGTTGGGTGCGCGGTGGACCTTGCCGCCGGTGTGTTTGATCGCCGTCCCGATTGCGATGAACTCCGCCATGTCGGCGCCCCACTCGTAGCGACCGACATCAAGCCGGACCCCGACGATGCCGTCTGCACCTAGCTGATCGGCCTCCTCCTCCATGCGGGTCATCGCAAGCTCGCGGGCCTGGTACATCGCCTGGGTAAGGACGCGCATTTCCTGGCTCGCCTTCCAGTTGGACTGCTGA
The DNA here is from genome assembly GCA_049518835.1 of Solirubrobacteraceae bacterium. GTDB lineage: Bacteria > Actinomycetota > Thermoleophilia > Solirubrobacterales > Solirubrobacteraceae > Palsa-465. The sequence continues at coordinate 3,781 of JBEKRJ010000100.1, read as the reverse complement.
AAGCCGATGTGGTAGATGCTCGAGCCCACGACCAGGCCGACCGGCTCAAAGCCGGCCTTCTCCACGCACAGGTACTCGTTCACGGAGAGGTCGGACGTAAACAGTCCGCGGGCGTTCATCTTTAGCCGCTCGCTGGCGTGTTCAGCGAGACCTTCGGTACTCGTCGGATCGTATGTCGACATCAGATGCTCTCCTGAGGCGGTGTGGACTAGACGCCGAGGTTGATCGACACGACCGGCACACCGAGAGGGGCCGGATGAGGCTCGTGCGCGCCGAGTGCAATCGCGGTGCCCAGCACGTGCATGGACACAATGAAGAAGTGGTGCGAATAGCCCTGGCTCTCGTACTCGTGGTGATCGATGTTGTGCGTGAGCGTCGAGATGACCATCTCGTTCGCACCCGCCTCGCTTGCCTGACGGCGTATCTGATCGATCGCGAGATGGCGTGCCGCGTAGACGCCTTCGGTGACCTCGGTCATCTCCTGGTTGCCCCACCATGAGCGCATCATCTGATTAGCCGGCGGGCTGAGCGCGACGCATACCACCGAGGTGTGGCCGATCACGCCTAACGTCTCGGCCCCGATGCGGCGCAGCTTGTCGACGTCCTGGGCGGAAAGCGCGCACATCCGCGGCCCCGAGCCGGCCCGGGGCGCCAGCGTGGTTTCGCGAACAGCTGTGCCGAAGACGACATATTCGACGTTGCCCGGGTCCCCGAGAAAGCCATTGGCGGTCATTTCGATGCCGATCACGGCGTCCGCGCCTGCGAACTGCGCCTCCTGGCGGAGACGATCGAATGCGCGCTGGCGTGACAGGTTCCATGACATAGCGAACGACGGCATCTCGCGGATCCCTCCTCCGTAGCTCGCCCATCCGTAGCTCGCCCAGCCGTGCTGGACGGCCGAGGAGCCCATGATCTGCGCGATCGGCGTCAGACCGGAGGCTTGCGCGATCGCGTACTCCTTGGCACTGAGATCGCTCGTGAACAACGGCGCGCTCGCGGCGGCGATGGCCTTCAGACGCCGTTCGGCGCCAAGCGGAATTCCCCCACGTTGGATGCGTTCTAGATCAACCGCTGCCGCCTGGCGCTCCTCTTCGCTGAGCGATGGCGCTCTTTTCCCGAATCGTGCCAAACCAACCCCCATGCTTGCACAACTCCAAGTACGTGCGCCGCGACGCCCTAGGTCGGTGCTGGCGCCGCGGGATGAAGCGGGCGCTCCTGATCGTGGGTGGCAGGTGCCATTCGCTGTCGTAGCGGATGCCTGCGCGGGGGCGGGTGTTGGGATCGAGGGGAGCTCCACGTCCTCTAAATGTACGACCATAATAGCATGAAATGGCTATCTAGAAATGCTATGCTGCTGTCGATGGCTGAGAACAGCGCAGCCGGCTGGACGTTCCTGACCAACCACGCCCAGGCGCTGGTCTGCATCGCCCGTGATCCCGGCGTTCGCCTGCGCGACATCGCCGAGCGGGCGGGGATCACCGAGCGCGCCGCGCATCGCATCGTCGCTGAGCTGGTCGCCGCCGGCTATCTCACGCGCAAGCGAAACGGGCGTCGCAACCACTACACAATCAACGCCCACTTGCCGCTTCCAGACCCGATCGCGCGCGACCAGAACGTCGGGGAGCTGCTTGAGATTCTCACATCAACCGACCAGTAAGATCGCGGCGATCACACGGAAACGGAGGCCGGCGACGGCTGCAGTGGCGGGTGCTTGTGTTGCTAGGTAAATCGGGTCAAGCAGGTCGGTGCGGATCTTCGCTGGCAGCGGAAGATGCGTTGGAATCGTCTCGATCGTCACGCCGAAGGGAATCCGGAGCAAGATCGGCAGCTGCGAGCCGCGAAGCTTTTGCCTTTGTTCGTCGTTTTTGGCGGTGACGCGTCTGGCGCGGTGGCGGATCGATTCTACTGGCTACACGCGAACGCAATGGACCAATGCCGGTAGATGACCGGGCGGCTCGTTGCGGCTCGGTCGGAGGATGCGTGTCGGGCCGTGGTCATCACAAAAAATCTTAGGATACGCCTTGCGTCTTATCAGCCAAGATGCTTAGATGCGCGCTGTCCCTTGAATCGGTGTCGGAAGGACTCAAAATGTTGCTCGTCATCCGTCACCGTTATCCGCGCGCTGCGAACATCCTCGGCTTCCTCACCGGGGTCATCACGCTGGCGATCGGCATCGCCTGCGGCGCCTCGATGACCGTCCTGATCCTCGGCGGCGGCAGCTCGGTCGCGCTCGGCGTGGCGCGCTATCTCGGCAAGCGTCACCCGCGGCTCGTCGCGGGCCGCGGCCCCAGCGCCGGATGATGAGCGAACCCGCGGTCCCGTCCTGCCAGGCTTGGGCCGAGCAGTCGGTCGCAGTGCCGGCGGAACGATCTACTACCGCACGCAAGGCTCCGGTCCGGCGCTGGTCCTGATCGGCGGCGGGCCGAGCAACGCCAGCACGCTCGGCACCCTCGCGGGCCACCTCGCCATCGACCGCACGGTCATCGGCTATGACCGCCGCGGCAACTCCCGCAGCCGACTCGATGATCGCTCCCAGCCAGCGAGATTCCCGTCCACGCCGTCGATGTCCGCCACATTCTCGAGGACATGAACGTCGGACCCGCCGCGCACGCTCACGGGCTCAGCCGACCGCCCCGAGGTCCGCCGCGGAGACATCGAGCTCTTGATCCTGCTGACGCCGCAGGTGTTCGACGTGGCGCCGCGGCGTTGCTGAGCGGTGTCTTTCATAGGTTTCGGGCTTGGCGCCCTGGGGGTCGGTCCTGGATGGGCGAAGTCGCGTTTGGTCTCGCTGGGCATGGATCTCCTTCGTCGGTTGGGTGGCGGAATTCCGTGGGCGATCACGCTGCGGCGGCTGCCGGCTTGGGTGCCGATGCGGCGGCGGGAGCTGTGGGCGGCAGTGGTGCGTGGATGAATGCGAGTGCGGTGAACCCGACTGCCCGCCAGAACGTGCTGCCGAACGTGGTGGCAAGGCCGGTGGGACCCGCCACGGCGTGGCTTGAGGCTTGGTGCTGGCGGATGACGGCGGGGGCGGCATCTGGGGGCGAACTGGCGGTGCCGCTCTTCATTCGGCTACCAGTCAGACGCGTCCGGTGTCGCGCCGGTACGCCACGACAGCCAGGACGGACAGGGCCGCGGTCCAGCCGGTCACCACGATCCACGCCGTCGTGCCCCAATTGTGTCCATGTAGCGAGACGTGGCCAGCTTGCACCAGCCAATAGGAGGGCAGCACCCTGCCGAGGTCGTAGAGGAAGCCGTGTGTGACGGGGAACCAGCTTCCGCTGACAAGGGCGAGCAGGGACACCATCCCCCCCATCGCCGGCCCGATCGCGTCGACGTTGAGCAGGTGACCGAGCGCGATTCCGAGCGCGGCGAATGCGAGCAGGCCGATGACGATCAGGCCGGTCATCTGCAGCCAGTCAGCGGCCGCGAGGCTAACCCCCAGGACCGCTCCAGAGGCGTACAGCGCCACCAGGCTAAGGGCGGCCATCGCGTAGGCGCAGGTCACCTTGGCACGCAGGTAGGCAAGCGGCGTCAGGGGTGTGATCCGTAGCTGACGTGTCCATCCGGCCTCGCGCTCACCGGCGATCCGGCTTCCGGTGGAGAGCATCGAGGTCATCGTGCCGAACGACGCCAGTCCGGCCATGTAGTAGAGCGGCATCGAGATACCGGTGCCCGAGAAGTCGTGCTTTCCGCGGTTGGGGGCGGCGATCACGAAGTAGAGGATCAGCGAGAAGGCGAGTGAGAAGATGAAGAAGCGTCGGTTGCGAAAGACGCGGAGCAG
>JBEKRJ010000099.1:0-13485 GCA_049518835.1 Solirubrobacteraceae bacterium | reverse complement strand
GTGGGTGAACGGTCGCTATGTCCCGGACATGGACCTCCTCCGGGAGCTCCTCTCGCTTCCTATCTCCGCGGGCGCGACCCAGCAGAGCGGCCGACCGGCGAAGGCATTCGATGCCTGGGTTGCGCATGAGCTTCGCCGAGCGGGCTTTCCGTCCGACGCTGTCTGGCCGCGGATGCGTCGACCGCGGGTGCTCCCCGAGGATCTGGCGCCGCTGGAGTCGAGCATTGAGGTGCTGAGGACCGAGCTGAGCAAGTTCGAGAGCGCAGGTGAACGATTGAAGCCTCCGTCCCTGCGGCGCGCCATCCGCGGCGTTGATGGGAAGCTGCCAGGAGCGAAAGAGGCGTACATCCTCGGCGACTTCTACTCCAAGCAGGTGGACGTCGCAGTTTCATCCTGGCGCCGAGGGCCGGACGTCATCATCTCCACGAAGACGATGTTCTCTCCTTACCGCAAGAACCTCAAAAGTCGCCATGAGGAGGCCGTAGGGGAGGTAAGCAGTCTTCGCTCTCGCCACCCGATGGCGACGATGGGCTACGCGTACCACCACCTGGCGGTCTTCCCGACGAGGCCGAGGAAGAGGACGCCGACGAGGAGCTTGGGTCTTAGACGGGGCTCCGACCGTCTAGGCCTCAGTCTCGACCCGAGCTGGCGAGTTCCCGGATCGCGTGGCGGCTCGCGCTGTGGGACGGCGGGGCGCAAACAGCGACCGCCGCGATGCGTTCACGCGGACCGCATTCTCAATGAGCGCCCGCTGCTTCGGGGTAAAGGAGCACGGTGTCGCGGCCGATATTGAGGATGAGGGAGGACATCCCCAAGGAGCAACATGTCCACCTCACGGCACCAGCCGGCCTCGAGCGAGCCCGCTCGGCCAACCCTCCGCGTCTCGCCCAGCGGCTGCGAGAAAGCGGCTCTCACCGTTGCGGCTGCCGGCCCTGGCCGGCCTGCGGACCCGGCATGGAACAGCTTCGAGATTCGCCCGATCGTCCCCGCGGACGCCGAGCTCATCGTCGCCGCAATCGCGTACACGTCCAGCGAGACTTACTACCGTCGCTTTCACGCCGCCAAGCGCCAGTTCAGCCGTAACGAGCTCACGAGCCTAACCGAGGTCGATGGCAGGACGCATGTTGCACTGGTAGCAATCGAGCTCGCGACGCCTGCCCGCTTAGCAGCCGAGGCACGCTTTTGCATCGACCCGTCGGACCCGCGCGAAGGAGAGCTTGGGATCTGCGTACACGACCCGTTCCGCCGCCAGGGTCTCGCGGCGGAGATGCTCCGCCGCCTCTGTGCGACCGCCGCATCGCGTGAAGTGACCCGACTGCGGGCGACTGTCCAATCCGACAACATTCCGATGCGCGCGCTGCTTTACCACCTATTCCCTGACACCCGGATCGAGGCCCGTTATGAGGGTGAGATCGATTATCTGCTCCCGGTGCCGCCCCTGAGCCAGAGCCGCGCGCATCAGCGCCTGCGCCGAAGCCGCATCTCACCCAACACGCCGGTCGCGCACGGCCGAGGCTGTGCGATCGCAAGTCGGCCGGTCGTTGCAACCAAGTCCCACGGACAAAGGATTAGCTGATGAACACCACAACCATCATCATCTGGGCAATGTTCGTCGTTCCCGCGCTGATCTTGTTGTCGCCCGCGCTGTACGGCATATTTGAAGGTGGTCGCGCGCTCTACGGGCTCTTGACTCGGCGCGACCGTGATCTCGTTCGCGACGCCGCGGCCGTCCGAATTCGTCGCAGCGGCGGGTCCGTGTGAGCGTCCCAGCGTCGCAGCGGAGTCGTGAACCCTAATTACGACGGCCGCGCTCGGCGTTGAAGCTCGAGCTCGACTCCGTCCAGTAAGCGCCCGAGCCCGCGCTCGAAGCGCAGCTCGTCGCCGCCGAGCGCGACCAGTTGCTCGATTGCCGCCCGGGCGCCGCCGGTGCCGACGATCCGCTGCGTGTGGCATCGCGATGATCTCGAACTTCGTCGGGAAGTCGATCTCGAGCGCATCGACCGCGGCCAGCGACTGCTCGAGATGGCGCATCGCGTTGGGCCCCAGCGCGCCTTGCGGCCCTTCGATCGCCCATGCAGTCCGCACGTTATTCGGCAACCTCTTCGCCTGGCTGTGTCCTCGGACCTCAATGTAGCCCCACTACACCTTCGGTCCTGCGTCCTTGCCAGGCTCGATTTTCGCTCGCCAGCCCATCAACGAACTTACAGGATGCACCACTAGCGCCGCCGTCAGGCGGCCGGCACCGGCATCCGCCGGCGCGAGTCCTGCAGCTGCAGATAAGGCGTCAGGTAGCGTCCGAACACTTTGCTGCCACCCGAACCGGCGTCGAGCTCCCGGCGCTCGAGCTTGGTCGCGCGCGGGCGCCCGAACTGGTCTAGCTCGGTCCGCAACAGCAACGGATACGGGCCGCCGAGTAGCCGTGCCCGCAGCACGCGGTCACCGCGCGTCGCGCGCCCGGCGACGCCAAGATCGGCCGCGATCGTGAGCGCGATCCGATCGGCTTGCTGGGTCGCGAGGCTGCCGTGCTTGATCGGGAAGGCGGTCATGTCGCCGGCGGCGTAGACATCGTCCAGGCCCTCCACGCGGCCGACTGCGTCGGTGGGTACAAATCCCCACCAGTTGCCGGGTATTCCCGAAATCGTGGCCCCTTGCAGCTCCGGCGCCGCGACGACGCGGTCGGCCTTGATCGGGGGATCGAACTGGAGCGCGAGGGTGCCGTCACGTCGTACTTCGCTGGCCGCCGAGCCGCCGACGAAGCGGACCCCGCGCTCGGACATCAGCGCCGCCACCAGTCCAGAAGCTTCCGCGCCGAACATCTCCAGCGGCGTGCGCTCAGGGGTAACGAGCGACACGTCGGTGTCCAATCCGTGCTCGGCAGCGTGGATCGCTGATAGCAGTGCCAGCTCGTACAGTGGCAACGGCCAGGACGCGCCGGACGGCACGGCGAACACAAGCCGCTTGATCGTCCCCTTGCGCACATCGGCCAGCAAGTTGCGGAATCTCGGCACGTCGCCCTGGCCGCGGAACGTCAACGCGCCGGGAATGCCCACGCGTGCGCGCGCCCCGATCGCGATTACGAGGCTGTCGTACTGCAGGCGCCCGCCCGATGACAGCCGCACCCACTTGTTCGTCGCTCCGACGGCCTCCAGGCGAGCGCACAGGTAGGTCGCGTGCAGATCGTCTGCGATCTCGCGCAGGTCGTAGTGATGCGGCGGCCCCTCGTCGAACGCCTCCAACGTCGCGGCCGGACGGTATGCGAACGCCCGATCAGGGGAGACGAGCGTCAGGCGCACGCCATCGCCGGCGAGCGCTCGCAGCGCCAGCATCGCCTCGACCGAGGCGAACCCGCCCCCGACAACCACGACTCTCGTGCCTACAGCCGATGTTTCAAGGGTCGCCATGCGGACTGAAACGATGGAGAATCGCGCCCGATCCGACATCCGCAACGAGCCGCAAGATGCGACGGGGAACCACGGATCGCGAAGCGCTAACGCACACTAGGGCGCGATCCAGCGTGGATCGTCGATCCGGGTCCCGCGATCCACGCGCACGTCGAGGCGCTCGGCGAAGAGCTCGAGCGCCGCGGCGGCCTCGGCGGCATCGCCCTGACGCACGACCACGCCGATCACTCGGCCGCCGTGCCGGCGCTGCAGCGGCGCTTTGCCCGTGCGCCGCTGGTGGCGGCGGGCGCCGCGGCCGCCCCTGCGTTGCAAGACGGTGCCACCTTCGGCCCGTTGACGGCGCTCAAGACGGGTGGCCACACGCTCGACCACGTCGTTTTCTTGTGCGGCTCGGTGGCGCTGACGGGCGACGCGGTGCTTGGGCAGGGCAGCGTCTTCATCTCCCCTGACAGCGGTGCGATGGCCAGTTACCTCGCCGCCTTGGCGCGGCTTCGCGAGCTCAACCTCGCGCTCCTTTGCCCCGGCCACGGACCGGTCGTGCGCGACCCCGCCGGCAAGCTCGAGGAGTACATCGCACACCGGCTCGATCGAGAGCGGCGCCTCGTCGCTGCGCTTGCGGACGGTCTGCGCAGCGTGCCCGAGCTGCTCGACGAGGTCTGGGGCGACGTGCCCGCTGCGCTGCGTCCGGCGGCCGCGGTCACCCTGGCAGCTCATCTGGACAAGCTCGCCGACGAGGGCCGGCTACCAGCGGACGCCGAGCGGCCGGGTGGCTGGAGTTCGCTTTAGGCCTCCCCGTATGGCAGCGGCGTAGCCGGCGGGCCGGCGCGCGGGTCGTCAGCTGATGCTTGCCTGTTGCCCGCCTGCGCTCGGCGTCGCGCCTCCCGTGCTCGTGGCAGCGGGAGCGCCGGTCGCCGCCGCGCCGCTGCTCGGCGAAGCGGACGTGCTCGGGTTCGTCGCGGTCTCGGTCGACGGTGTGCTCGAGCCCGATGGCGTGCTGGACTCGGTGGTCGTGTCGGCGCCAGTGGCGCCGGAGGCGCTGGCGCCGGACGCGCTGCCGGCGCCCGCGGTCGTGCCATCGGCGGGTGCCGCGCTCTCGCCTGCTGCGGTGCCGGTGCCGGTGCCGGCGTGCGTGCCGACGCGGGTGCCATTACCGGCGTTGCCTGCACCGGTGGCCGCTGCGGTGCCGGTGGCCGTCGGGGTCGAGGTCGCGCAACCGCCGCCAGCGCCGCCGCCGGCCGTGGCTGCCGCGCCCGCGCTTGTACCAGCGCCTGTGCCTGCGCCGGTGGTCGAGTCCGTTGCGGCAGCGGCCGTGGAGGGATTGGTTGCGGAGGCTGTAGCCGTCGGCTCCGCGCTCGCGCCCGCAGCATCCGTCGCGGCGCTCGAGGATGCCCCGCTCGCCGGCACGGCGGTCGTTGCCGCGGTCGAGCCGGCGCCGCTCGCGGTCGGATCCGCCTGCAGCGCGGCGCACGCCGAGGCGCCTGCCGGCGCGCCGCTCGTCGCGCTGCTCGCGGGGCTCGTCGAGGAGACGCCACCCGACGCCGCAAGCTTGTGCTTTGCCTTCCCGGCGTGCGAAAGCGGGTGCAATGCAGCTGCGTGATGCTGGAGCTTTGAGGCCGGTGGGGCCGTTACGGGCGCCGCCGCCTGCGGGGTCGCTTGCGCGATCACGACCGGCGGCGCCACGGCCGCAGGCCGGGCCACGATCGCGGCCGAGCTCGTGGCGTGATGCCTGGCGACCGCCTTGATGTGGTGGTGGACGCGGTGATGGGCGGGCGGGGAAGAGATCGTCTGCTGGAGCGCGGCGGCGCCGCCCGCGGTCACGACCGCCGCCGCGAGCAGCGTCGCGACATGTCCGGCGCCGGTGGCGAGAATTCCCGCCGTTGCGCCGCCCGCGCCGACCGAGCCGCCGGCGAGCGTGGCGCCGCCGCCGGCCGCCGCCCCCCCGCCGGCGAGTGCGGCGCCGCCGCCCGCAGCGCCGCCACCGGCGCCGCCCCCGAGTCCGACCTTTGCCAGTAGCCCGAGCGGGCCGACCGCCGGCACGAGCGCCGCGAAGCTGCGGCTGACGCCGCGAACCTCGCGACGGAACTCCCTGCAGCCATCGCAGTCGTGCAGATGGCGTCGGGCCATGCCGCTCGGCCGCACGCCGCGGTCATGGGCGTCGATCAGCTCCTCGCGAATCTCGGCACACGCCGTGTCGCGAGCCTCGAGCGCCTGCGCGAGGCCGACCCTCGCGCGCACGAGCAGCGACTTCACCGCAGGGACCGAGACACCCAGCGCGCCGGCGACGTCGGCGTAGGGCATTCCGCCGAGCTCGCGCATCAGCAGCGCCGATCGCTGCTGATCGGGCAGCCGGCGCACGTCGGCAATCAGGCGCCGCAGCGACTCGCGCTGCTCGGCGGCGGCGATCGGGTCGCGGGCCGGCGCGCGTACGAGCTCGAGCACCTCTGGGGGCGGGGGCGCAGGCCGTCGCAGTTCGTCGATGCAGCGATTGTGGGCCACCCGGTACAGCCAGGCGCGCAGCGCGAGTTGGCGGTCGTTGGCGCGAAGGCCCGCGTAGGCGCGGACGAAGATGTCCTGAAGCGCGTCCTCCGCGTCCTGACGCGAGTGCAGCATCTGTCGCGTGTAGGCGAACAACCGCTGCCGGTAGCGGTCGTGGATGATCCGAAACGCCTCGTCGTTACCGGCGCGAAACAGCGCCACGAGCTGCTCGTCCGAGCGCAACTTGAGCAGTGGCGCCCCGATCGAAGTCCGAGTCCGCGTTAGTCCTGCGGGTGCTTGGAGGGCTGAGGCTTCCACGTGAACCCTTTGATCACTCTAACGGGCGACCAAGGGGAAAGTTCTGAAGGTCTGTTTAAGATAGCGAGACCATCACGTGCTTGACTTCGGTGTAGTCCTCGAGCGCGTACATGCTGAGGTCCTTGCCGTAGCCGGATTGCTTGAAGCCTCCGTGCGGCATCTCGGAGGCGAGCGGGATGTGATCGTTGATCCAAACGCAGCCGAAGCGCAGCGCGTTGGAGACTCGGAGCGCGCGAGCGACATCCCGTGTCCAAACCGACGCGGCAAGGCCGTACGGCGTCCCGTTGGCCCACTTGATCGCCCCCTGCTCGTCGGCGAAGCGCTGCACGGTGATCACCGGCCCGAAGATCTCGCGTTGGATCATCTCGTCGTCCTGCTCGAGGCCGGCGACCACCGTCGGCTCGAGGAAGAAGCCCGGCCGGCTTGGCTCGCGGCCGCCGGTGGCGATCTCGGCGTGCCGCGGGCGTCGGTCCAGGAAGGCGGTCACGCGGTCGCGCTGACGGGCCGAGTTCAGCGGCCCGAGCGTGGTGTCAGCCGAGCGCGTGTCGCCGAGCACGAGGCCTTGCGCCTGCTCGACCAGCCCGCCGACAACGTCGTCATACACCTTTGCGCCGGCGAGCACGCGGGTGGCCGCGGTGCAATCCTGGCCGGCGTTGTAGTAGCCGGTCGCGGCGATCGTCTCGAGCGCGGTCGACAGCTCGACGTCGTCGAACACGACCACCGGCGCCTTGCCGCCGAGCTCGAGGTGGACGCGCTTGAGCGTGTCGGCGGCGTGTCGCGCGATCCACTTGCCGGTCTCCACTGACCCGGTCAGCGAGACCATGTCCACGTCGGTGTGCGTGACCAGCGCCTGACCGGCCGGCTCACCGTGGCCGGTGATCACGTTCAGGACCCCGACGGGCAAGATCTCGGCCGCGTATTCGGCGAGCTTGAGCGCGGTCAGCGGCGTCGTCTCGGCGGGCTTGAGCACGATCGTGTTGCCGGCCGCGAGCGCCGGCCCGATCTTCCACACGGCCATCATCAGCGGGTAGTTCCATGGCGCGATCTGCCCGATGACGCCGATCGGCTCGCGGCGGATGATCGACGTGTAGCCGCTGACGTACTCGCCGGCCGCCCGACCCTCCAGGCACCGGCCGGCGCCGGCGAAGAACCGCAGGTTGTCGACCATGAACGGGATCTCGTCGTCGCGGAAGGCATTGATCGGCTTGCCCGCGTTGTCGGCCTCGAGCTCGGCGAGTTCGTCGGCGTGCGATTCGATCGCGTCGGCGAGTGCCAGCAGCGCCTGCGCGCGCTCGCCGGGCGTGGTGGCGGCCCAGGCCGGAAACGCCTCGCGCGCGGCGCGCACGGCGCGATCGACGTCCTCGGCACTTGACACCGGAGCATGAGCGATCACGTCGCCGGTGGCAGGATTGATGATCGGCTCGGTCTGGCCCGCGGCTGGATCGACCGGCTCTGAGGCGATGAAGTTCTGAACGGTGGGGGCGGTGATTGCCATGGTGGGGGCGAAGCTAGCACCGGCGGCGAGGGACGGCTAGGCGTAACTGGCGGCCCCCGATGCGCCGGTAAGGACCGTCGATTGGCGATCGGCGCTACCCTCCGATCCGCTGATGGACCCTGCCTCGGGCATTGGAATCCCGGTGGCGTTCGGAGCGGGGCTGATCTCGTTTCTCTCTCCTTGCGTGCTGCCGCTGGTGCCGGGTTACATCTCGGCTGTCGCCGGGGTGACCCCGGGCCAGATTCGCGCGCGGCGCGTGATCGGCCCGAGCCTCGCGTTCGTGGCGAGCTTCTCGGCGATCTTCATTGCGCTTGGGGTGCTCGGCCAGCAGGCGCTGCACGCGACGCTCACGGGGCCAACTGCGCTGAAGGTCTCGGGCGCGCTGATCGTCGCGATGGGGCTCTTGTTCGTACTCTCGCCGCTGATCCCGCGGGTGGCGCGCGAATGGCACTTCGGGGGGCTCGTGCAGCGCGCCGGGCGTGGCGGACCGGTGCTCACCGGGGCCGCGTTTGCGCTCGCCTGGACTCCCTGCACCGGCCCCACGCTGGGCGCGATCGTGACCGCCGCCGGAACCTCCGGCTCGGCGGCCCGCGGCGCGCTTCTGCTCGCGGTCTACTGCGCCGGCCTCGGGGTGCCGTTCCTGGTCACGGGGCTGGCGTTCGGGACCGCGACCTCGGCGCTGAACGTCGTCAAGCGCCACTATCCGCTGGTGATCGGAGTCGGCGGCGTGGTCCTGATCGGGATGGGCGTGCTGATCTGGAGCGGCGAGTTCACGCAGCTGAACATCACCGTCAACCACTGGCTGCAGACGCTCGGGCTGCCGGATCTCAACTCGGACACGTAGCGCCGCCGTCGGGACCGCGACTGCGACAGTCCGCGGATTAGGACGCGCGCCGATGCGCGTTCAGGCGGGGATCGCGGCAGCGACGACGCGCGTGCGACCCCGTCCGGACGGGGTCGCATGGTCCCAGGGACGCCGAGCGCAGCGAGGCCCCACCCGGGTACCGACGTGCCGCCGCGTCCGGCCCCAGGGCCACAGACTAGAAGTCTTCGTCCTCGTGCGCCTCGTACCACCGCAGCGCCGCGGCCTCGGCGCTTGCGGAATGGTGATCGGGGACGATATGCGGGTCCTCGGGGACGTGCGACGGTGGCGGATGGTCGACGTCGCTCCCGGGGTGCGTCTCTTCCCAGCGTGCGGCAGCTGCATCCGCCTCACGCGAATGCCGACCGCCCCCGTGCTCAGCAACCTGTTTCTCATCGGCCATTGTCTTCTCCTCAGTCACGCCGACAGCGTAACGCAGCGCGCCTAGGACCGGCGCGCGCGCGGCGGTGAGCGATGCCGGAGCAGCCGTTGGCCGTCAGCCGATCGGCTGGTCGCTGCGGGCAGCCAGGACCATCGCCTGCAGCGTCTCGCGGGCGCTGTGGCGGGGGCGCCAGCGCAGCGCGCGACGCGCCTTGGCGATGTCCATCAGCACCGGCGCGCGGAACGTCTCGATCCACTGCGCCTCGGCGGGCATGAAGGGCAGCCACGCGACGAGCTGCGCCGCGGCGTCGACACCCAGCTCGGGGATCGGCAGGCTGTACCAGCCCAGCGCGTCGGCGAGGTCGGCGATCGACAGCGTGTCGGGCGCCGCGAGGTTGTAAACGCCTGGCGCCCCGCGTCCCAGGACGGCGGCCATGAACGCGCTTGCGACGTCGTCGTGATGCACGAGCTGGAAGCGAATGCCGGGGTCCGGCAGCACGGGCTTGAGCATCGGCAGGTGCTCGATCGCGCGCCTGACGGCGGCCGGCATGCGCTCGGACAGCTGCACGTAGGGCAGGCGCTCGACCAGCGTGAACGCGTCGGGGCCGGCGACGATGCAGGGTCGAAACAAGTACGCGTCCGTCGCCGAGTGCTCGACGGTCTGCCTCAGCACGCGCTCGAGCTCGGCCTTCTGCGCCGAGTAGTAGTGGCGCTGGGTCCCGCGGGGATTGAGCTCCTCGGTCAGCAGCGGCGGGTTGTCGGCGTGAAACCCGTAGGCGGCCACCGAAGAGGCGTAAACCAGCCGCTTGCAGCGTGCCGCCACCGCCGCCTGGAACGCATTGCGAGATCCGACCAAGTTGACATCGCGTGTCTGCGCGAGGCTGCCGACGATCAGGAACGCGAGGTGGACGAGCACGTCCGCGCCGCGCGCGAGCTCGTCGACCGCCGCGCGGTCGAGCACGTCGCCGCGGCGATACTCGGTCTTGCGCAGCCCCGCCGCGGCCGGGTCAAACGGTCGCCTTGCCATCGCGACGACGCGGCGCACGTCCGCGCTGCGCTCCAGCGAGCGCAGCAGCGAGCGGCCGATATCGCCCGTCGGTCCGGTCACCGCGACGGTCAGCTGCTCGCGCCCGGCACCCCGCGCCGAGTCCGTGCCGGCGCTCACGTGCGCCGCGCGAGCTCTCGCTTGGCGGTGGCGCGAACGCGCCGGGCCATCGCCACGCCGGCGCGTAGGACCGCGATCTGCGACGGCGGCAGCTCAGAGCCGCCGACGAGCTGGTGGGGGACCAGTGCCCACGCCCCGTCGGCGTACACGAGATCGCCGCGAAGCTGGAAGTTGTGCTCGCGGTCTGACTCGTTCGCGTAGGCGTGGGCGGTGAGGCACGCAAGCCCGGGCGCAAACGGGACACCGGTCGGCGCCCCCTCGATCCTGATCCGGCGGTTGGGCTCGTCGACCGTGACCGGGAGCCTGATCGCGAACGGAAACCCGTCCGGCGAGACGAGCGACAGCACTGCGGTTCTGTAGCGCCCGCCGAGCTCGGCGATCCGCGGGTCCCAGGTGCTGGCGCCGCCGACGGGGGTCGCGTGAAAGCGCGGTGGCTCTTCGGAATGCCCGGAGCGCACCTCCTCCATGTGCGCATCGTAGAGCTGCGGCTCGGCCGCGCCATCTCCGCGCGGCCACACATACACGCGCTCGGGTCGGACGTGGATGTAGATCCGGCTGTAGTACCAGCTGAGCATCTGCCGCAGCGGCCGCGGGGCGATGCGCTTGGCCGTCCCCGCCAGCTTCTGGATCGACTCCTGCGCATAGCGTTCGCGGTTGACCGTGCAGTCGCGGTCGTCGACGTGGGCCGTCCCTTGGACCAGCACCATCGGCGGATCGGCCAGGCCGCACCCGGTCGAATCGGAGAACAGCAGCGCGACGAGCGGATTGGCGCTGGCGTCGTCTGCCTTCTTCGGATAGCCGAGCCCGGTCGTCACGTCCACGCACGGCGCACCGCGCACGTAGTAGGGCATCACCGGCCACGTCACCGGCTGCCCGGCCGCATCGACGGTCGTCAGCTCGCTGGTCTGGTAGTGCTCGAAGACCGATTGGACTTCGTTCGGGAGGGAGGCCGTCACGGCGCGAGTATACGCACGCCCGTCGCGCGCTCGCGACGGTGCCGTCAGCCGTCGTACCCTGGCTCGCCCGGCAGCAGGATCCGCATCGTCTCGCCCGAGCCAACCACGCGTGGCTCGATCGGGCGGATCTGCCGTCCCCGAGCGTACGCGATCAGATCGTCCGCGCAGCGAAAGCCCGACAGCTGCTGCAACTGCTTGACGGTCGCGAACACGAGCGACAGCTCGCCGCGCCGCGCCGCGGCCAGCGCGTCCGAGGGCGAATACCAGCCCGCATCGATGACCTCGGCGCCGTCGATCTGCGGCTGCGCGCCCGCCGGTGCCGGGGCGAGATAGAACCACGTGTCGTAGCGCGTCTTGACTCGGGCCGGCGTGATCCAGCGCGCAAACGGGACCAGCTGCTCGGGGTCGCCGAGCGCGATCCCCGCCTCCTCGACGAGCTCTCGTAGCGCGGCGGCTCGCAGCCCGGCATCGCCGGCGCCCTCGCCGCGATCTACGGCGCCGCCCGGGAACACCCACGCACCGGCCATGAAGCGCGCGTGCGGAGTGCGCCGGACGAGCAGCACTTCGAGCGACGCGCCGCCTCCGCGCAGCAGGATCACGGTCGCGGCTGGGCGGGGCACGGTCACGGCACCCTGACCGAGCTCCTCGATCCGTGCAGACGGCTCGGATTCCACGTTATGAACCTAGCGCTACCCTTGGGCCCGTGAAGTGGATGTGCGAATCGTGCGGGTTCATCTACGACCCGGCGGAAGGGGATCCCGACGGCGGGATTGCGCCCGGCACCCCGTTCGAGGCGATCCCGGAAACGTGGTTCTGTCCAGTCTGCGGCGCACGCAAGCGTGACTTCTCGCCGTATGAAGAATGAGCCCTGACGCGAGCGCGTGCGCCGCAGCCTGATCGCAGCCGCCTCGCTCGCGGCGGTCGTGGTGCTCGCGGCGGGGTGCGGCGGCCAGGCGCACGAATCGGCGGCGAAGGCCAAGGCGGCGGCGGGCACGGTGCCGCCGCCCGGTCCCGGGATCCACAAGATCCAGCACGTCGTCGTGATCATGCAGGAGAACCGCTCGTTTGACTCCTACTTCGCGACCTACCCCGGTGCGGACGGGATCCCGATGCGCAACGGCGTGCCGACGGTATGCGTGCCCAAGCCAAGCGGCGGCTGCGTCCGCCCATATCACGACCGCGATGACCAGAACGCCGGCGGGCCGCATCAGCTGCAAGATGCCGTCGCCGACATCGACGGCGGCCAGATGGACGGGTTCGTTGCTCGCCAGCAATCCGCCCTGGTCGGCTGTAACCAGATCTACAACCCTGCCTGCACGTCGGCCGGCGGCAGCGACGACGTGATGGGTTACCACGACGGCGCCGACATTCCCAACTACTGGGCCTACGCGCGTGACTTCGTGCTGCAGGACCACATGTTCGAGTCGGTGGACTCGTGGAGCCTGCCGTCGCATCTTTACATGGTCTCGGGCTGGTCTGCCAAGTGCACGCGCAAGGGAGACCCGGAGAGCTGCACGAGCAACGCGAGCGTCCCCGCGCTGCCGCCGGACTACGCGACCAACAAAGGCGGACCGGCCCCCGACTACGCGTGGACCGATCTGACCTACCTGCTCTACAAGCACGACATCAGCTGGGCCTACTACGTCTACAAGGGCGACGAGCCGGATTGCGACGACAACGCGGCGATGTCGTGTGCGCCGGTCGCTCAGAGCGCCAAGACACCGGGGATCTGGAACCCGCTGCCGTATTTCGACACCGTCCAGCAGGATCAACAAGTCGGCAACGTCAAGTCGCTCAACGACTTCTTCACGGCGGTCAAGGCCGGCAACCTGCCGGCGGTGTCGTGGATCACGCCCAACAGCCAGGTGTCCGAGCATCCGCCGGCGCTGGTCAGCAAGGGCCAGACCTACGTGACCGGGCTGATCAACGCGATCATGCGTAGCCCGGACTGGCACAGCACCGCGATCTTCCTCGCGTGGGACGACTGGGGAGGGTTCTACGATCACGTCGCGCCGCCGATCGTCGACGCAAGCGGCTACGGGTTGCGCGTGCCGGCACTTGTGATCAGCCCCTACGCGCGCGAGGGTTACATCGATCATCAGACGTTGAGCTTCGATGCCTACCTGAAGTTCATCGAGGACGATTTCCTGGGCGGCCAGCGGATCGATCCGAAGACCGACGGCCGACCCGATCCGCGGCCGGACGTACGCGAGGACGCGTCGATTCTCGGCGACCTGACGGCCGACTTCGACTTCTCCCAGGCGCCGCGGGCGCCGGTGATCCTGCCCGTCGACCCGGTCACCGACCTGATCCCGCCGCACGGCACCGGTGTCCGGCTGCCCAACCCGAATGGCGGCATCAGCGGCGCGACGGTGGACTACACGGGGCTGTCGCAGTACGTGATCAAGGCCGCGGCCGCGTACCTGCGCTTG
>JBEKRJ010000098.1:0-10074 GCA_049518835.1 Solirubrobacteraceae bacterium | reverse complement strand
CCGCACCGGTCGCGTGATCACCGCCGCCGCCGCGGTGATGGTGGCCGTATTCGGCGCGTTCGCGATCAGCGGCGACCGCGTGCTCGCGATGTTCGGACTCGCGATGGCGAGCGCGGTCTTCCTCGATGCCCTGGTGGTCAGGTTGCTCCTGCTGCCGGCGGTCCTCCAGCTCCTCGGTCGCATGACTTGGGCGCTGCCGCGGTGGCTTGACCGTCGGCTTCCCAGAGTTGCGATCGAGGCCGAGTCGGCTCCGGCGCCGCACCCGTCGCTCGAGCCCGCGTTCGAGGCGGCCTCATGAGCGACGAGCGGACCTCGATTTACTGGCTGATCGCACGCATCGATGCTCTCGTTCCGCACTTCTCGAAGGTCATATCTCCCCCGACCCTTCGGCGGCCTGTGCGAGCCTGAGTGAGAGCGCTTCGAGTTCGGCGGCGAGCACGCGTAGTTGGTGGGCGTTGTCGAACCAGGGCTGGTAGCGGTGGGTCTGCTCGGGGGTGAGGGTGTGGGCGACGGTCTTGCCGTTGATCTTGCGCGTCCACGAGTGGTAGGGGCCGTGTAGTGCCGGTGGGTCTGCGTGGCAGCGGCAGCCCGGGCTCGAGCAGCGGGTGTGGCGCTCGGTCAGCGTGCCGGGCAGGCAGAACCCGAGCTGGCCGATTTGTGCGGGACCGACCCCTCCCGACCGAACGCCAGCGATCTGTGCTCCCGCCCAGCGGCGGCGAACGCGTTTGAGGTCTGGCGGCGGTGCGTGGATGGTCGGCCCAGGGTCGCCGGCGCGCTCGTCGCGGAGTAAGCTGAGCGCTACGGGACGTTGTCAAAACGCCTGTTGGGGTGTTGGCGCGTTCACCGAAGCGCGAACGGAAAGGCCAGACCGTCAGTGCGGCCAGACAACTCCCAGAACCAGGAAGCGACCAGTAGGCACAGCGCGTCGAGGGTCACGGTGCGATCGGCGGCCGCCTCGAGGATGATGCAAGGGCGCTGGAGGGGGGCGCGAGGCGGTGAGTGACGAGCGCGTCCGGGGTGCTGGAGAGCTTGCACTTGCGATCTCGACCGCGGTCGTTCGCTCGCTCGCGAGCACCACCGGCCGCGGTCCGACGAGGGCGAAGACGACGCTGGGGGAGAACGCGGTGTTCGTGGTGCTGCAGGACACGCTGACGCGCGGCGAGCGCACCCTCGTGCAAGCGGGCGAGGCGGAGGCGGTGCTCGACCTGCGCAGGCGCTGGCAGAAGGTGATGCGCACTAGCTGCTGTCGCACGATCGAGGAGCTGACCGGCCGGACGGTGGTCGGCTTTATGAGCGACAATCACATCGACCCCGACATCGCCGTCGAGGTGTTCATCCTCGAGCCGGTCGGAGCGGACCCCGCGGTCCAGGCAGCGATCGCGGTAGCCGATTCGGCGCCATCGTGACCGTCGCGCTTCAGGAGGTGCCGCTGCCCGCCGTGGCGATCGGGCGTCTGCGCGACGCGGCCGATTCGACGGCGTGGGAGCGCTTGACCGAAGCGCAAGCGCGCGCCCGCGAGTTGCTCGCGAGACGCGCGGTGTGGTCGATCAACTCGACCGCGACCGGCGGCGGCGTCGCCGAGATGCTGCGCACGATGCTGCCCTACACGCGAGCGGGCGGCCTTGACGCCCGCTGGCCGATCGTCCGGGCAGGCGCGTACTTCTTCGGTGTGACCGAGCGGATCCACAACCATCTCCACGGGCATCTCGGCGACGGCGGTCCGCTGGGAGAAGCCCAGCGAAACGCTACGAGCGCGTGATCAAAGACACTGGACGGGCTTTGCGCGACGTGATCGGGCTCGGGGACGTCGTGGTCTTGCACGACCCGCAGACGCTCGGGCTCACAGGCGGACTCAAGCGCCTCGGTGCGGGTGGCTGGCGTAACAACGGTGGGACGTCCGGACCATCCCCTGGCGTCAAACCCGGGCAGCCCCCATTTCGCGTCTCACAGGCAACCGCGCGGACTCCTTCGATGCGACCGCGTTCGGCGCGCAGGCCGAGACCGCTCTCCGTTGCCTGGACGTCGGTCGGCGGGTCGCGATCTCGGGCCGGCTGCGCCAGCAGACCTGGGAGCATGACGGCCAGCGACGGCAGAAGGTAGACATCGTCGCCGAGCCGTACGGGACCCAGTTTCTCGACCGCCTGCGCGGACAGGCACGCTGCATCCTCATCCTGCCGTCGGTCGGTGACCGAGCCGGGGTCACCGCGCGCTGCGCTGCGGCTTGGCGCGGACGGGCGGGCAGCCGCTAGCGCTCGTCGCGGTCGAACTGCTTGGCGGCGAGCTGCGCGCCGGCGCGGCACGAGCGGCAGCCCGCCGCCGCGTGGCCAGCGCGGCCGGCGGGCGATTGCTCCGACTCCCCTTCCGCATCGGCCTGCAGCGCCACCACACCCGGTGGCCAGACCACCCGCGTGGCGCAGGACGATCACGTGGACGGCGCTTCGCACACGATTTTGTCGAGCAAGTCCGAGCGCCTGCTTCCTCGACGGGCGACTCCACCTCGCGAGGACCCCCGAAAGCCGCCGGGTTTCTACGGACTGCGCGGAGCACAAAAAGCTGATGACGGCCGCCCGGTCTGGTTAGAGAATCGCGTTTGGTCCGCAGTTTCAGCTCAAAGAGAGTTAGTCGGGAAGCCCGCGAAGGGCAGCCTGACGGCGCTCAGGGAGGTTGTGCGTGGTGTGCCTGCCAGTCATCTTCAGGGCAGGTTGCGTGCCCGTGGTGCGGCGTCGCGACACATCGGTAGCTCGGGATCGGCGGACTGACTACCGTGCCTCACCTGAGAGACGGCTGATGACCGTCGATCCAGGGTCCTTGTGGCGATGACTGCGACCTTTGGCGCGTCGAGTAAGACCCGACCGGATGGCGGCGGCTTGGTCGAAGTCGTTGAGGCGTGGATCGCGGATGATCCGGACCCCCGGTGCCGAGCGGAACTGCGCGCTCTTCTTGATGCCGACGCGCACGGTGAGCTTGCGGACCGGTTCCGAGGAAGTTTGCGCTTTGGTACTGCTGGGCTCCGCGGGCCCCTCGGCGCCGGTCCCTCCCGGATGAACGTGGCTACGGTGCGACGGGCCAGCGCTGGACTCGCCGCTTACTTGGCGGCGGCGGTGCCCGGGGCGGCTGGAGCGGGTGTGGTGGTCGGCTACGACGCTCGCCATGGCTCGGAGCGCTTTGCCGACGAAACCGCGAGAGTGATTTCCGGGTCGGGGCTGCGGGTGTTGCGTCTTCCGGGTCGGCTCCCAACTCCGGTGCTTGCGTTTGCGGTGCGCCATCTCGGTTGTGCGGCAGGGGTGATGATCACCGCCAGTCACAACCCCCGACAGGACAACGGCTACAAGGTCTTTCTGGGAGATGGGGCCCAGATCGTTCCGCCCGCCGACAACCAAATCTCCGCCGCTATCGACAAGGTCTGGCCGCTGGCTGAAGTCCCGCTGGGCGATCTTGGCGAACCGGTCGGTGGTGGGATTGTTGGCGACTATCTCGAGGCGATCACCGCCGCTCTCCCTGCGACCAAAGCTCGCGACATCGAGGTGGTGTACACGCCGCTTCATGGCGTGGGCCGCGACGTACTGCTCGCCGCGTTCGAGCGGGCTGGGTTTCCCGCCCCGCGCGTCGTGAGGCTGCAGGGCGATCCTGATCCAGACTTCCCGACTGTGCCTAAACCGAATCCCGAGGAAGCGGGTGCACTTGACCTCGCCATCGCCGAGGCGCGGACTATCGGGGCGGACCTGGTTCTTGCCAACGACCCTGACGCGGATCGATTGGCCATCGCCATCCCCTCGGCGGGCCAACCCGGCGGTTGGCGGGTGTTGCGCGGCGACGAGCTGGGAGTGCTGCTCGGGGATTTCCTGCTCTCCCGGACCGCGGACCGTGGTCACGCGCTGGTTGTCACGACGGTGGTGTCGTCAAGTCTGCTTGGCCGCCTCGCTCACGCCGCCGGAGCGCAGTACGTCGAGACGCTCACGGGCTTTAAGTGGATCATGCATGACTCGGCAGCCTGCCCTGACGGCTGCTTTCTATTCGGCTATGAGGAGGCGCTTGGCTACGCCGTCAATAACGTCGTCCGCGACAAGGACGGGATCTCCGCTGCTCTGCTTGTGGCGGGGATCGCAGCAGAAGCAAAGCGGCTGGGACGGACGATCGCCGACCGCCTCGACGACGTGGCTTGCCGCTTTGGGCTCCATGCCACCGACCAGTTCTTCCTCGAGCTACCCGGAGAGGCCGGGGAGCAGCGAATCAGCCAGCTGATGGCAGCACTGCGCTCCTCGCCGCCGAGCGAGTTGCTCGGCCTTGCCGTGACCGAGGTCGATGACGCCGCGGCCGGGACCCGCCGAACGGCCGACGGGCGAGTCGTGAACCTGGATCTGCCCCCGGCTGATGTGTTGGTCTGGCGCGCTGGAGAATGCGCCCGTGTGGTCGTCAGACCGAGCGGAACCGAGGCAAAGCTCAAGGTGTATCTCGAAATCGTTCACCCTGTCGGAGAACTTGGCGACGTCGTCGCCGCCAAAAACTTGGCCGCTAGCGATCTCCGCCGCCTCAAACGCGACCTTCGCGATCTCCTGGTTTCTAAATGAGTGGGTAATCTGATGACCATTAATACAGGCGAGCTGGCAGCGATGATCGACCACACGCTTCTCAAGCCTGAGGCGACCGGCGCTGACGTTGGCGCTTTGTGTGATGAAGCCCTGAAGCTACAGGTCTGTGCCGTGTGTATCTCCCCGACGATGATCCCTCTCGCCGCAGGCCGGCTTCGAGGTTCGGAGGTGAAAGTGGCGGCGGTGATCGGCTTTCCGTCGGGCGCACACCGAAGTGAAGTTAAGGCCGATGAGGCGGCTCGAGCGATCCGTGACGGGGCGCATGAGGCCGATATGGTCATCAACCTGGGGCTCGCGCGGGCCGGCGAATGGGGCGGCGTCAGGACCGAGATCGCTGCGGTACGAGGGGTCCTCGCCGACGGACAGATCTTGAAGGTCATCATCGAGACCGCCGTGTTGACGCCCGACGAGATCGCCGCAGCCTGCGACGCGGCAGAAGCTGCCGGCGCGGACTTCGTCAAGTCCTCGACAGGGTTTCATCCCGCCGGAGGCGCCACCATTGAAGCGATCCGGATCATGGCCGCTACCGTCGGCGGACGACTCGGTGTGAAGGCGGCCGGAGGGATCCGCGATGTCCAGACAGCGCTGGCTTTGATCGATGCTGGTGCCACCCGGCTTGGCCTGTCGTGCACCGCTGCGGTGCTCACCGAACTCCGCCAGCGAGAAAGCGTGCTCAGCAATGCACATCGTTGATCTGATTGCCACCAAGCGGGACGGTCATGCCGTCAGCAGTGTTGACCTGCACGAGCTGGTCCGCGGCTACACGGCCAAGGACATACCGGACTATCAGATGTCGGCATTCCTGATGGCTGGATATCTGCGCGGGTTCACCCACGACGAAGCGGTGGCTTTGACCGACGCGATGCTCGTGTCAGGCGACCAGCTCGACCTCTCGCGACTTTCGGGGCCGACGGTCGACAAGCATTCCACCGGTGGTGTGGGTGACAGCACCACCCTGGTCGTGGCCCCGCTAGCCGCGGAACTCGGCATGCAGATCATCAAGCTGTCGGGCAGGGGGCTGGGCTTCACCGGCGGCACCCTGGACAAGCTCGAGTCGATCCCCGGCATGCGCACCCAGCTGAGCACCGAGGAGCTGATCGCCCAGGTCGAGCGCATCGGCCTTGCCGTCTGCGCCCAGACCGATAACCTCGACCCCGCCGACCGGGCGATGTACGCGCTGCGCGACGTCACCGCCACCGTCGGCAACACGGCTCTGATCGCCTCTAGCATCATGAGCAAGAAGCTCGCAGGCGGAGCGCACGCGATTCTCCTGGACGTAAAGGTGGGCTCAGGCGCGTTCATGAAGACCGTTGCCGACGCCCGAGAGCTGGCCGAGGTCTGTGTGGCGCTCGGAGCCGACGCCGGACGCGCCACCCGGGCGGTGATTACCGACATGAGCCAGCCACTGGCCAACACCGTAGGTAACGCGATTGAAGTCCGTGAAGCGATCGAGGTGCTCAGCGGCGGGCGCCAGTCCCGGTTCGTGGACCTCTGCCTCGCGCTCGTCGGGCATCTAGCCGACTTGTCAGGTGTCGCTCCGGACGCCGGCACTGGCGCACGGCGAGCTGCCGAGGCTTTGCAAAGCGGCGCCGGACTCGACAGGTTTCGGCGGCTCGTCGAGGCCCAGGGCGGTGACCCACACGTCGTCGAGGACACGTCGCTGCTGGCGATGGCGCCAGTCGTTCGCGAGTTCCGCGCGCCGCAGGACGGGTGGCTCGCGACGGTCGACACGGCAGCGATCGGACGGACCTCGGGCGCGCTCGGAGCGGGGCGGGAAACGATCGGCGCGGTCATCGATCCCGCCGTCGGCCTCGCCCTCGATGCAAAGATCGGCGACCGGCTCAGACGCTCGGAGACGATCGGCAGGATCTTTGCCCGAACCGATGATTCCGCTCGCGCCGGCGAGTTCGCCGTGCTCGACGCACTCGGCTGGTCGTCCCGACCCGTCGACGCGCCCCCGCTCATCCACGAGGTCATCGAGCACGCGCAGATCTGAGGCGTTCGGCCAGACCCGATCCGCTCCAGCGCGGTCCAGCGACCTTCGTGGGCTTGGAGGGGGTCCGGAGCCTGGATCCCGATCTCTGTCTCTGTAGCACCCACCCATGAAATTGGAGTAGTTATGGCCACTGTAGACACACCCACACAGGCAGGGAATCTAGGGACAGACGAACGCTCCTTGCGGGACCGGGTGGGCGCTGACATTGAGACCGTCGGCGTGGCCCCTGTCCCCGAGAAGCAACGGACGATGACACCCGGCAAGCTGTTCATCGTTTGGTTGATGGCGTCGGCCTCAGCTACGACCCCGCTGATCGGATTTCTACTGTTCCACTACGGGCTCACCTACATGATTGCCGCGATCGTCGTTGCGTTCCTGATCGGCGTCATTCCGGCCGGGCTGTTCTCGGAGATGGGCCGGCAGGTACCGCTGACAGCGCTAGTCGTCGCAAGGAAGAGCTTTGGGTGGGACGGGTCGTTAGCCTTCTCCGCGCTGTTCACCGTCGTGAACCTCGGTTGGTTCGGGCTAAATACGCAGATCGGCGCGTCGATCTTGGCGTCGATCACACACTCGTCCATTTATCTGTGGGACGTCATCGTGGGCGGATTCGAGATTGTCTTGGTCCTCTTTGGCATGAAGTGGCTTGAGCGTTTCTATCGCTACACCAGCGGCCTGTTGATCGTTTGCTATCTGGCACTGGCGATCTACCTGGTAACGCACTACACGCTGCACTACCCGAAGCAGACCGTACCGATGAACTGGGGAACGGCGCTCACCGTAGTGCTGACCTTCTCGCTGCTTGCTTGGACCTACAAGCTGTCCACGACCTCGCGGTTCGCGGTCTCCTCGACTAGGACCGGGGGGACCAAAGCCTCGTACTTCTTGCTGCCTGCGATCGGCATCATGCTCGCGGTGCTGGTGATGGGCATCATGGGCGCCTTCTCCGAGCAGGCCACCGGCAACTGGAACATCGCTCTGCTCGGCGCCCACATCTCCGGGTGGGGTTTCGTGGCCGCCATGGGCGCCGCCCTTGCCGTCCTCCACACCAACGCCATGAACCTCTATCCGTCCACCGTGGACCTGCTGGTCGTGCTCAATAACGTCCACAAGCCGATGCGTTGGGAGCAGCCACTGGCGACGGTCATCCTCGGGGTCGGCGGAACCCTATTGGCGATCGCCGGGATCCTCCAACACGTAAGCACCCTGCTCAACGATGCCGGTGACTTGATCATCCCGTTCACATTTGTCATGCTGGTCGACTGGATCTACGTGCAACGGCGTTGCACCCCCGCCGATGCGTTCTTCCAGCAACCCCGCGGTCGCGCGGACCGGATCGTGCCAAGCGCGATTGGCACGGTGATCGTCGGCTTCATCATCGGCTATTGGGGAGACCGCTTCCTACCTGGCTTCTTCTACAACACCTTGCCCCTGCCCGTAGTCGGCGGGGCGGTAGCCGCCCTCCTCTACGGCGTCGCCGAACGCGCCTGGCCGCGGGCGTCGGCGACCCCGATAGCCTCGCAGCCCGTCGCGCCCTCGGCCAGACGGGCTGGACGGTCCACATGCTGACGAGAGGTACGTGTCTCTGGTTTGATCGGCAAGGGTCCGCCGTCGAGCCATGCCGTAGAACCCCGTGATGAGCCAAGTGTTGGCATGGTGTGGCGAGGTCCCGCGCGCCGGCGACGTCCGCGAACAGCGGCGCGAGCCGGACCGGGGGAGGTCGTCAGCGTGGCTTCGCGAGGAACTCGGAGGGGTCGGCAACGACTTCGTCCCAAACGCGCTGGGGGTTCCTTGCGGTCTGCTTGAGCAGCCGAGGCCACGTGGGTCCAATGGCGTCTGTCAGAGTTCTGCTTGGCACGACAGCGCCGGCGATGAATGCGACCGAAAGGAGCTGGTGTATGCACGCATCAGTAAGTAGGTACCGGGTCATGGACGTAGACCCCCTCGTCCACGCGGTCCAGGACGAGTTAGTCGAACTCGTGAAGAGCATCGAGGGATTCATCGGGTATTACATGATTGACGGGGGTGACGGCACCGTGATCTCGATCACACTGGGTGAAATCGAAGAGGCGGTCGAAGCCTCCACCGCGGTGACGCAGCATTGGGTGGTGGAGAGGGCCGCCCACCTCGTCGAGGGTGCCCCCGACGTGACCGCCGGCGAGGTACGCGTGCGCGCCGAGCGCTGACAGCAAGACGCAACACCAGAGCGGGCTGCTGTGCACGGTCGGGGGCTCTCGGGCGGATGAACAGGCGCGACCTGGTCGCCGCCGCCGGGAGCTTTTCGGCAGCCAGGAGCCGAAGCGCGATGCCTCGCGAGGAGAGTCCCATCTTCCTCACGAGCGCGAGGCAGATCGGGTTCGTGCCGATTTCTGCGCGAGGATCAGGCGATTCGGAATTACGGGCTCCCGCGGATCGACGACGAAACAGGACGACGCAATCGTAATCGTGACTCGTGACCGAAAGCAGCCCCGGGCGGAAGGCCCGGAAAAACCCCAACATCGGTCCGTGTGGCAACTAGCTGGTAACAAGTCGGAGCGTGCGAGAGCGGCGCGTTGCACGCCTGAACGTGACGTGAACGGGTGGGTGCTGCGGCCGGCGGTGCAACGATGGGTCGAGTGGTTGCCGGGAGCAAGCCGCCACGGTAGCTGATCGCGATCCCGAGGCGAAGTGACCCGATGTTCCACGCAGTCGCGGTAGGCGCCCAGGATGCGCCGACACGCCTGTTCGACGGTCGCGGCGAAAGCGACCCAAACGCCCGCGGTCGTGTGCTTCCGACACCAGAGAGCAACCACTCGACCAGTAGAGGGGCCGATCTACTAGTCTGCGAACACCGACACGTACTTATGACCACGGTAGAGAGTTGCGACGCTGACGCCGAGCGCGTTGGCGATCGCGGGCATGGTCATCTTCTGGGAGCCGGTCAGCGACTTGAATCCGATCTCGCGGGCTTGGAGCTGCTCGACGACCTCGATCAGGTGCTTGAGGCCGCGGCCGAGACGATCCAGGCACCAGACCACGAGCGTGTCGCCGGGCTGCAGGAACGAGAGGCACTCGTCGGGCTGCGGTCGCTGCTTGAGAGACCCGGAGCCGACGTCGCGGAAGATGCGTCGGCAGCCGGCGCTGGTGAGCGCGTCGAGCTGCAGCGCGAGGTTCTGCTGACCGGTAGAGACGCCCGTGGGTAAAAACAGTATCGCAGTGGGCGCACGTTCGTGGGGTTCGGACACGGACCCGGGCTCCTGACCCATCGTGAGTGAAAGCGACGACCTCGCTACGCTCCAACACGTCGTTGGATGTGGCGCCAACCGCCGACGCCTGCGTAGCCAGCCGCCGGTCGGGCTTGAGGTCGTCTTATCGCGCCAGAAGCAACGACGTCGTGGCCAGCGCCGAGGTCGTTCCTCCGCACCGGTCGATTGGCGTTGCGTGCGCGTCGGACTGCCCCTTCGCATCGTTATGTGGGGTCGTCGTTTCGTGTAAATGACGTCCACGGGCGGC